>CAZTAL010000130.1:0-5519 GCA_964611525.1 uncultured Prolixibacteraceae bacterium | reverse complement strand
GATGTAGTAAATTCAAAACTTAATCCCATAAAAAATATTTTACTTTTCAGGAAAGAGTCCGGTATCAAAAAATCTTTCCTGTTAAATCGTAAAAGAAATGTAAATATTCTGCAACCAGCTTATGAGGGATATCAATCGAAATATGATTTTTCAGTATCGCATCAATCCCATCCCTCTTCATCCGGATAAACATTCCAAAACTTAATACTGCTACGCGGTTCAGCCATCATATCAGCTACGATGTCGCGCCATTTTTTGTAATGATCGGTTTCCTTATGCTTTGCCGGATCCTCCGGTGTCCGGTAAACCTCGACTAAAACAAATTTTTCAGGATCATCCTGTTGTTGGAGTATATCAAACCTGGCAACACCAAACTCCTCCACACTATTTCGGGCATTTTCAAGGGTTGCCTGAATAAAATCCTCCGACTTCCCTTCTCTAACGTGAACAAATACATGAACTATAAACATAATACAATTTTTTTAACGAAGTTAGAAAAATGAATTGTACTTTAATAGAGTCCCACATATAAACTTTGATAAAATTAATTTACGAGAGTCCGTCTATAAAGTCCGCTGACTGCGTTATGCTTGACCTCAAAATGGTCATTTACGATTAGTAAACTCACATTTTTCGGTCTGCGCCAGCCTTGTCAGCGAACTTTCTATTCCAGACTCTTAACTATATGGACAGACACTAATTAAAACTTATTAAAAAATATATCTCCGGAAGTATCAAAAACCTGATTTGGAATATTCTTATCAGGAAAATTTAACAAGTATCATATCCATTTTTACTTAAAGAGACAGGCAAATCAGCAACTCCATCTGTATTTTAATTAAAAACTAATCAATAATATCTATTGTAACTTATAAAAGATTAATTAAATTTATAAAATAATTGATAATAGAAAATTCATCCGGTTCAAATCATGGCGAAAGTCACTTAATTATAAAAGGACAGTTGATGATCAGAGAAAATTTCAAAATTAAAAAATGAGACATCAGAATTTCAAAGAAATATATGCTTTATAATCATTATCAATGAATCTGAATTATGAAGCCTGGTAAAAATATCTTACCTATCTGCAAATTATGTAGTTTATTTATTATCCTGTCATATGCTTTTTATGCACAAAAATCTTCACCCCAACTTCCGGGAATGGAACAAAAAGCTGATTATCTTTCACTTGAGGAAAAACACAAAGAGGCTATTGAAATATATAAAAGCATTCTTGAAAATATTAGATACTCTGCTACAAAAGAAAAAAAATATCAATTATATTTTAAAATTGGAAACAGCCTGATGCACTCAGGACAAGAATTGGAGGCACAACTATGGTTTCGTAAATTAATAAGTGAAGTTAAAACCGGCAAGAATCCCTGCATCACAAGTGATGCTATGAACGGACTCGGAAGAACCCATGAATATATTGGTAATAGGGACTCAGCTTTTTATTGGTATCTTAAATCTTATGAATTGATAAGTGAAACTACTGACACTCTCAGAAGGGCAAGGGGATTAAGAAACATGGCACAACTTCTTCGTGTCCTGAATAAATATCACGAAGCTAATATATATTGCCAGCAGGCAATTCAGCTGATTCCCGGTATAACGGATCATAAAGTAATAGCCAATATTTACAATGAAACAGCATATCTGTTTGAGCTTTCAGAGCAATATGATTCTGCTGCATATTATTATGAACAATTAATAAATATCTCATTAAAGAATAACTATCTGAAAGGTCAATCTGTAGGCTATACAAACCTGGCTTCGGTTTTTGAGAAGACAAACAGGATTGAAGAGGCACTGACTTTGAAATTAAAAGGGTTAGAAATCGACCGGCAACTTAATGATGTTTATGGAATGATGACATCATTTATATCTTTAGCAGAATCCTATATGTCTGTAAATAATAATCCACAGGCTTTAGAGAATCTTAACGAAGCATTTACGATATGCGATACAAGCTGGATAGTAGATTTATCAAATATTCATTATCTTTATTATAAACTTTTCAGAAAAATGGGTAACCCTGACCAGACTTTAATCCAGTACGAAAAGCATATTGCCCTTCGTGATCGTATAAATAATAATAAAAGCCGTGAAAATGTGATGGATCTTCTTGCCCAATATGAGAATGAAAAAAAAGAGCAACAAATACTTATGCTAGGACAGACCAACCACATACAAAAAAATAAATTACGGATACAATGGATACTTATTGGCGCTCTGGTTATGTTAGGCATGCTGATTATTGTGACTACCTGGTTATGGATAAAGCAAAAAAATCAGAGGCTCAGGCAAAAACAAATTGAAATACAGCAATTACTGCTCCGGGAAAAAGAATCTAATAGATTAAATGAAAAAAAATTTACATCCAAACCCTTTGACAATTACAAAAAATGGGGATTAACTACCCGCGAATGTGAAATTCTTTACCATATGAGTAATGGTTGTTCCAACGCAAAAATAGCGGAGAACCTTTTTATCTCAGAAAACACCGTAAAATTCCATATCAAAAATATTTATATCAAACTTAATGTAAAAAGCAGGATGGAAGCAGTAATGAAATGCAGCTAAGAATTACTTTCTACAGGAGGGACTTGTCCCCCGAATCTACTAAAATGACCTTATCATCAAATTTTCATTATCAGCCTTTTTAAGGTTTATTGATAAACTTTTTAATAAACTACCCATTCGGGTAGTACATAATATACTGTTAATATCATAATTTTAATAGAAAATTACTGCTAATTGAACGATACCACAGAAATAACATCCCGTGAACTGGCAATTCTGAAACTGCTAAAAAAAGGATTTTCGAATGAAAGAATCTCCAGAGAAACAGGTATAACAGTAAATACGGTTAAATTCCACCTGAAAAAAATATACAAAAAACTAAATGTAATTAATCGTGTCCAGGCTATAAACGAATTGGACAAAATAACAAATCAAAAAACAAAATAAAATGAAAGCAAAACTTACACTACTTTTCACCACAGTATTTTTCCTGTTTAGCATTTGCGCAAATGCCCAGGTAATTGATCCAAAAGAAGAGGCTGAAAAAGAAGGGACAAAACGCGTAAACCAAAAAATCGATAAAGGCATCGATAAAGGGTTCGACAAACTGGAGGAAGGCATTGGCAGGCTGTTTGGAAAAAAGAAAAAGAAAGAGAAAAACGAGGATGAAGAAGCAACTCAGGAAATTCCTGAAGAGAATTTACCTGCAGAGACTGTTCCGGCAGGAGATGTTGCTAAGGGACAAACCGTAGCTGACATGGCAAAAGGACCCGAACTGAACTGGGCCAAATATGATTTTGTGCCTGGCGACAAAGTAATATTTGAAGATAACCTGTTAGGTGAAGAGAACGGGGAATTCCCTTCGAGATGGGACCTTTATGACGGGAATATTGAAGTGGCTAAACTTGTCGGAGAGAATGTCATCATGTTCAGGGAGTATAATTCAGCAATTGTTCCCTACCTGAAAGATTCTGGAAAGGATTACCTGCCTGAGATTTTCACGGTCGAACTGGATGCATATATCCCTCACGATGCACTTTCAATCTATTTTTTTGACAGGAAAAATCAGGATCGTCCCAGCGGTGAGAAATATCTTGATGTCTGGGGAGATGGGATGGATCTTAAACCGGCCTCCAGCAAGCTTCCCGGTGGTGAAAAACTGAATAATCAATGGATCCATGTTGCAGTAGCTTATACCCAGGGCAAAATGAAAGCCTACCTCAATGAAACAAGATTAATCAATATTCCACACCTCGAATTTGATCCTGCGGGAATAACGGTACGAGCCCTTCATGCTGGTGATAAGTCGCATTTTTATATTAAAAATATTCGCATCGCCCAAGGCGGAGTTAAATATTATGACCGCATGATGCAAGATGGAAAAATTATTGCCAACGGCATACGCTTCGATGTGAACAAAGCTACATTAAAGCCTGAATCGATGGGGATCATCAATGAAATTGCAGATTTGATGAAGGAAAATCCTGACATCAAATTTAGTGTGGAAGGTCACACCGACAGTGACGGTGACGATACTTCCAACCAGACCCTTTCAGAACAGCGGGCTGCGACCGTAGTCAATACACTCACAAAACTGGGAATAGATGCAGGTCGCCTTACTTCTAAAGGCTGGGGCGAAAGTAAGCCTCTTGATACCAACAGTACTCCCGAAGGCAAAGCTAATAACAGAAGAGTTGAGTTCGTAAAAATATGAAAGTAGAGCCAAGCTTGCTTGAGATTTTCCGAAGATCAAAACAAATGTGCAGAGCAAATTTGTGAAGATATGAGAGCAGAGCCAAACTTATTTGAGCTTTGTCAATTAAATAACAATATAAATTTTTAAAATTTTGAAAACAAAACGCTATGAACAAAACAATCTGTAAAAACACAAAAATTCTGTGTTTAATCTTAATGGTTTTCTTATTTTTTAATCTTTCTGCCCAAAGTCAGGATATTTTAAACAGAGTCAGGGATAATGATTTAAATGCAGTAAAAGAACTCATTGATGCAGGTGCTGACGTGAACATGCAGAATGATATGATGGGTTACACTCCACTGATCTTGTCGATTCACGGAGGGCACAAAGAAATGGCAGAGTTGCTTATATCAAAAGGCGCCGATATAAATATTCAGGATAATAGAACAGGTTATACTCCTTTGATGCTGGCGCTTAACAGTAATAAAACTGAAATGGCTGAACTCTTGCTTGAGAAAGGAGCTGATTTTAAAATTAAAGGTAATGACGGTGCCACGGCGTTTATCCTGTCTTGTGGCGTTTCGCCCGAAATAGCAAAAAACCTGCTACAGAAAGGAGCAAATATTCATGCGCGAACAGATAAAGGACTGGGTGTTTTCAGCCAGTGTATCACCATGGGTATGATGAGAGGAAATGAAGCGATTACACCGGAATTCGCCGAATTCCTGCTTTTAAAAGGAGCAGATATTGATGAAAAAAACACCATGGGAGGATACAAAGGATACACTCCTCTCTTTTGGGCAACGCTTTATGGAGAAGCCGACATCGTAAAATTTCTGGCAGAAAAAGGAGCCGATGTAAATGCTGTTGCCGAAGGAGGGAAAACCCCACTTTCCATAGCAAGCGAAGCCGGTAATAATAATATTGTTGAAATACTAAAAAGCTACGGAGCTAAATAACATCCAAAGTATACTAATATGATTTACGTAATTGCAGTTGTAGTCCTTTTACTACTATTAACTATCGGGCTGTACAACTCCCTGGTGCGCAGGAAAAATGATGTAGAAAATGCTTTTGCCTCCATTGATGCAATGTTGAAAAAACGGTATGATCTGCTACCCAATTTAGTGGAAACAGTAAAAAGTTATATGAAGCATGAAAAAAGCTTGCTCAACGAACTAACAGAACTGAGGACAAAGGCTGTTTCAGGAGAAATATCAGATAACGAAAAAGTTGAGATCGAGAATAAAATTGTAAAAGGAATGTCCGGCTTAATGGTAGCTGTGGAAAACTATCC
>CAZTAL010000129.1:0-28798 GCA_964611525.1 uncultured Prolixibacteraceae bacterium | reverse complement strand
AAATTTTGAGGCATAGCCATAGCTATGGCGAAAAATTTTAATGCAGTAAAAAGCAAAAAGAACAAGCCTAAATGTTCAGGTTGTTTCGTAATAATGCCTAAGGTGAGAAAATATTTCACCCTCGTGGTCTAAATAATAAAAACTGTAAATCACCAAAGGGATTCCCAATTCCCAATTCCAAATTCCAAATTCAAGATTCTAATCTTCAAGATTCCAAAGGTCTTTCGGATTCAAGATTCAAGATTCCAAAAGGATTCCAAAGGTCTTCAAGATTCAAACTTTCAGGACTCCAAATAGTACATTAAAAATCTAAAATGAAACGAGCATATATTTTTTTATTCAAAAAATTTATCTCATTATTATTAATAATCTTCAAAGGTATGAGATAGAACTCGTCATAAAAAATGTTTTACATATATATATTACAATGCATGACTCGTTTCACACAAAAGTATGATTATGAAAATCTATAACAGAATACTTTTACAATAATTCACACACCGAATTACCTCTTTTTGGGCATTTGATCCTTCAGGGATAGGATATTCCAGTTCAATGTCACAATAAATAGGCCATTTTTCCCTTTGAATCAATTTTAACATACCGGCAATAGGCGTCTCTCCTTCACCCCACGATGTATTTGTATTTGGAGGCTGTGAATCAGGTCCGGTTTTATCTTTAAGGTGAATACTGAAAATACGGCTATGTAACCTCTCTATAAGGTTACAAGGATCTTCTCCAGTTGCCCCGAAATAATGTCCTGCATCAAAATTCAGCATATTATTGGGCGAATATGCTAAAAAGTCATCAAAACTGAACCCGGGTTCTCCAGGTTGTAAATGATTATGATAAATAGCGTACATGTTATGTTTCCTGGCAAATTTCCCCAGCCGCATGCAGGCTTCATGTCCTATTTCATTTGTAATTCCTTTTGCACCTAAAACTTTAGTCGCTTTAAAAGCATAATCAATCTCCTCATCTGTCCAATTCGCCGGAGAAAACTTAACTATATGAATATTTACACCGGCTTTCCTGAACATTTTACTTAGTTCCCTGTATTTTTTCATCGATACAGACAGACGCCAATCACGCCTTTTCTCCTCAGCTTCTTTAACTGCTTTTTGATATTCAGCCCTTTCCTTATCTGAAAGGCTGGCTCCGCGAGGAGGACGTGGTGGCATTGCCGGTATTCCAGCATAATCTTCAGCAACATTTCCCATTAATTCAATAGAACTAATGCCCCCCTCAACACAATATTTTAAAATATCTTCAGCAGAAGAAGGCATACTACGCCAACTATAAGTAATAGCCCCAATCTGAACCCCACCAAAGTTGGAATCAGGTTTTTGATTTTCTGGAAATGAACCTACAAAACCTGCAGGCAAAGTTGATAATACTACTGTTGCGGCAGATGCATTTTTAATGAACTTACGGCGCGAAATACCGTTTAACGACCCGGATTTATTCATTTTTTTTATTATTATTAGTTAAAAATATAGCCATAAAGTTAACAGATTTTCCATTTCTTTGCTCAAATTTACAATAAAAAAAACCGGTTATTTCTAAACGGTCTATTTATTAACAAATTCTATCCGTAAAGTCCGCTTAATGCATTTTGCTTGCCCTTTAAATAATTATTTACGAATTAATAGTAAACTCACATTTATAAATCTGGCAGAAAACCTTCTAAACCAGACTCGCGACTTTGTGGGCGGACTAATATATAGTGTTAGTCTTCCATTTTATTCTTTGCATCTCCGGATGCCTGTTCATCCTCATCACTTGCTTCATTTTCAGGGGTTTCCGGTTTTTTACTTTCAGACACCTTCCCTTCTTCTGTTTTATTTTTAATGCCTTCTGAATCATTATTTTCTTCAGCCGGAGGTTTCTCTTTCTTCTCTTCAGATTTTTGATCAGTTAACAGATCTTCTTGCTTTTTATCTTTTTCTGCTTCAGGTTTTTCCTTTTTCAAATTGCCAGCTTCTTCCCTTTCTGTGCCTTTTTTCATCTCTTTGCCAGTTTCCCTGGTACTTGATTTAGCTTTTTTACCGCTTCCGCTACGTCTCGAACGGCGACGTTTGGGTTTTGCGGTCTCCTCTTCTTTGGATGCAAGCATAGCTTCATTATAATCTACCAACTCAATTATACACATTTCCGCATTATCTCCAAGACGGTTTCCTGTTCTTAGAATACGTGTATATCCTCCCGGCCGGTCACCCACTTTATCGGCTACTTCCCTAAATAATTCAGATACTGCATTTTTATTTTGCAGATAACGAAAAACCATTCTGCGTGAATGGGTGGTATCATTCTTCGCTTTTGTGATGAGCGGCTCTACATAAGTACGCAATTCTTTGGCTTTGGCAACAGTCGTTGTGATCCTTTTACTTTCGATCAGGGAACTGGCCATATTAGACAGCATAGCTTTACGATGAGCGCTGGTACGGCTTAAATGATTAAATTTCTTATTGTGCCTCATTATCTTTTATTCCTTGTCAAGTTTATACTTACTTATATCCATTCCAAAGCTCAATCCCATATTTTCAAGTAATTCATCGAGTTCAGTAAGTGATTTTTTACCAAAATTACGGAATTTCAACAGATCATTTCTGTTGTAAGTGACCAAATCACCCAGCGTATCGACATCCGCAGCTTTTAAGCAGTTTAGAGCTCTTACTGAAAGATCCAAGTCAACTAATTTGGTTTTCAACAACTGACGCATGTGAAGTACCTCTTCATCAAATTCCTCATTAGCAAATTTTTCATCAGAATCAAGGGTAATTTTCTCATCGGAAAATAACATAAAATGATAAATAAGAATCTTAGCTGCCTCCTTAAGTGCATCCTGAGGAAGTATGGAACCATCTGTGGTAATTTCAAAAATCAACTTTTCATAATCGGTCTTCTGCTCGACACGGTAATTTTCAACCGAATATTTAACCTTTTTAATAGGTGTATATATTGAGTCAACCGGAATAAGCCCGAATTCAGTTTCCATGGGTTTGTTCTCAACAGCAGGAACATAGCCACGCCCCTTGTTTATCGTCAGTTCCATTTTAATTTTAACATCCGGTTCCATTCGGCATATAACCAGATCAGGATTCAATACCCTGAAGCCTGTCATGAACTGATTGATATCACCTGCTTTGAACTCTTCCTTTCCGGTTATTGATACCATTACCTTTTCACTGTCAAAATCCTCAATCTCATTTTTGAACCTGATCTGCTTGAGATTCAAAATAATATCCGTCACATCTTCAATAACTCCTTTAATCGTAGAAAACTCATGATCAACTCCATCAATTTTTACAGTATTGATTGCATATCCCTCAAGTGAAGACAATAAAATTCTTCGCAAAGCATTACCAATTGTAATGCCATAACCTGGTTCCAAAGGACGAAATTCGAATTTTCCGAATTTATCCTCAGATTCAATCATTATAACTTTGTCGGGTTTCTGGAATGCTAATATTGCCATAATATCCTTTGGTATTTATTATTTTGAATACAACTCCACGATAAGTTGTTCTTTGATATTTTCAGGTATTTCTTCACGTTCAGGGCGATTCAGAAATTTTCCGGCCAATTGGTTATTGTCCCATTCGAGCCAACCATAATGAGCGCTCCTACGCGATAGCAAAGAGTTACTAATTTCCTCCATAGCTTTTGATTTTTCTCTCACTCCGACAATATCACCCGGTTTGACCAGGTAGGAGGGAATATTTACGACTTTCCCGTTTACAATTATATGCCTGTGAGTAACAAATTGACGGGCAGCAGCCCTGGTTTTAGCAATTCCCAAACGAAATACCACATTATCAAGTCTTGATTCGAGCAATTGCAACAAAACTTCACCGGTCACACCTTTAGCCGAAGATGCCTTTTCAAACAGATTACGAAACTGTTTTTCAAGGATGCCGTAAGTATATTTTGCTTTTTGTTTCTCACTTAACTGAAGCCCATATTCTGATTTTTTCCTCCTTCTGGCCGACATGCCATGCATACCAGGAGGATAATTCTTGTGCTCGAAAACTTTATCCGGTCCGAAAATGGGTTCACCAAATTTACGGGCTATTTTAGATTTTGGTCCTCTATATCTTGCCATTACCTTTTAATTTTATTATTATACACGTCTTCTTTTGGGTGGTCTGCATCCATTATGTGGCAAGGGTGTAACATCCACTATCTCTGTAACCTGAAGACCAACCGTCGCCAAAGACCTTATCGCTGATTCCCGTCCGTTGCCAGGACCTTTCACAAATACTTTAACTTTTCTTAAACCAAGGTCATATGCAGTTTTTGCACATTCCTCGGCTGCTACCTGGGCAGCATAAGGAGTATTCTTTTTTGATCCTCTAAAGCCTCTTTTTCCGGCTGACGACCATGCTATTACTTCGCCATTCATGTTTGTCAGCGTTATAATAATATTATTGAAAGAGGAGTGCACATGTGCCATACCATTGGCTTCTACAACAACTACTCTTTTTCTACTCGTTCCTGTTTTTTTCGCCATAGTTTAAAAAACTTATTTAGTTGCCATTTTTTTATTTGCAACTGTTTTGCGTTTACCTTTACGTGTACGGGCATTATTTTTCGTACTCTGCCCCCTGACTGGTAATCCAATCCGGTGCCTTATACCCCTGTAACAACCAATATCCATTAACCTCTTAATGTTCATCTGGATATCAGAACGGAGTTCTCCTTCTACTTTATATTTCTCATTGATCACCGTACGGATAGCACCAAATTGCTCATCTGTCCAGTCTTTAACTTTCACGTCTCTGTCTACGCCTGCCTCATTAAGGATCATATTTGCCCTGCTACGGCCAATGCCATAAATATATGTAAGGGCAACTTCGCCTCTTTTATTATTAGGAATATCAACACCTACAATACGCGCCATATTAATTCATTTTTCAAATTAACTATTATCCCTGACGTTGTTTAAACTTAGGATTTTTCTTATTTATCACATATAAGCGTCCCTTTCTACGAACAATTTTACATTCAGGAGTACGCTTTTTTATCGAAACACGAGTCTTCATTATTAATATATTTTTAATTTTTATATCTGAATGTTATTCTCCCTTTTGTCAAATCGTAAGGAGACATCTCTACTTTTACTTTATCCCCGGGCAAAATTTTAATATAATGCATTCTCATTTTCCCGCTAATATGGGCAGTAATTATATGCCCATTTTCCAATTCCACACGGAACATAGCATTGGATAATGCTTCTATAATTGTACCATCTTGCTCTATTGAAGGCTGCTTTGCCATAAAAATATTCTTTTAATTCATCTAAAAAAATTATAAATAATAGTAAACTTCTGATTTACCTTATATTACATTTTGTCAGCACAAAGATAACAGAAGGTTTTTAAATAGCATAATTTCAAAAATATATGAGTCTTGTCGAAAAAATACGTTTCGCACCCTTTTTCAGACAAATTAATAAAATTTATAAATCTAATTTTCAATTATATACAAAAAACATAAAAATTTTATTTTTTATACTGAACTCATATATCATATCAAATATTTACAAAACATATAAACCAAAAATTCATAACTCATTATTAAAAGCCGCCTCCGGCACGTCCTTTTATACGGCCTGATTTGGTCAGACCGTCGTAATGCCTCATTAACAAATGACTTTCAATTTGTTGCAGTGTATCTAATACAACACCAACAAGTATTAAAAGTGAGGTTCCTCCATAAAAATAAGCAAACGACTGATTAATGCCGATTAACATTGCAAATGCCGGCAAAATTGTTATCAAACCAAGAAATATAGACCCCGGAAGTGTTATTCTGGACATCACTATATCAAGGAATTCGACAGTTCGCTTACCTGGTTTGACGCCGGGAATAAATCCCCCGTTCTTTTTCATGTCTTCTGCCATTTGAGTAGGATTAATGGTAATTGCAGTATAAAAATAGGTGAATGCAACCACTAAAAGAAACTGAATAAAATTATACCAGAATCCTGTAATGTTTGATAATGCAGCTGCTACACCGGTTAATTGTTCAGAGTTGGCCATTCCGACTATAGTAATCGGCACCATCATAATTGCCTGAGCAAAAATAATCGGCATCACTCCGGCGGCATTTACTTTCAGAGGTATATACTGCCGCACTCCTCCATACTGTTTATTTCCTACTATACGTTTTGCATATTGAACAGGAATACGGCGAGTACCCTGCACTAACAATATCGATGCCATAAATACAAGGAAGAGTATTACAAATTCAACAAGAAACATTACCAGTCCGCCTCCCTGCTGATTTATCCTTGAAGCAAATTCCTGTACCACGGACTGTGGCAGACGGGCAATAATACCTATCATTATGATCAGGGAAATACCATTGCCAATTCCTTTATCGGTAATACGTTCACCCAACCACATTATAAACATTGAACCCGCGGTTAAAATAATTACCGAGGACACTGTAAACATAGCACCTTTCATAGCAAATGCGGTTTCAGGAAGTTGATAATGAAGATTTGTCAGATATGCGGGTGATTGGAAAATCAAAATAATGACGGTCAGATATCTTGTTATCTGGTTTATCTTACGTCTTCCCGATTCACCTTCTTTTTGCAATCTCTGAAAATAAGGAACGGCAATACCCATCAATTGTATAACGATAGATGCGGTGATATAAGGCATGATTCCCAATGCAAAAATAGAAGCCTGGGAAAAAGCGCCTCCTGAAAACATATCAATAAGTCCCAGTAACCCGTCAGATGTTTGACTCTTCAAATTCTGCAACTGAGCCGGGTCTACACCCGGAAGGGAAACGAACGATCCTAACCTGTATATCAAGATAAAAAACAAAGTAATTCCTATACGGTATCTCAAGTCTTCAATCTTGTAAATATTTTTTAGAATCTCGATTAATTTCTTCATCTCATTGAAATATTTTTACCCTTAGGGCATTTTCACCCTTAAGGTATTTCTATCCTTAGGGTATTAGTTTTTCCCGATTATAATAATTCTGCTTTACCATCAAATTTTTCAATTGCTTCCCTGGCACTCTTTGAAAAAGCGTGTGCTTTTACTTCCAATTTCCTGTCAATTGACCCCCTGCCCAAAATTTTTATTTTATCATTTTTGGATGCTACACCGGCAACAATCAGCGTGTTGAGATCAATCGATGTCAGATTATCTTTTTCAGCTATCTGTTGTAATACATCAAGATTTATAGCCTTGTACTCTATCCTGTTCCTATTCTTAAAACCTGACTTAGGCACGATACGGTATAAAGGCATCTGTCCGCCTTCGAACCCAATCTTTTTAGAGTATCCGGAGCGTGACTTCTGCCCTTTGTGTCCGCGTGTTGATGTGCCTCCTCTCCCGGAACCTTGTCCCCTGCCTAAACGTCTGCTTTTTCCGGTAGATCCTTTTGCGGATTTCAAATTGCTTAAATCCATACTTTCAAATATTTGAAATATTATTATTCTTCTTCAATCTTTAATAAATGACTCAATTTATTTGCCATTCCAATAATCTGGGGAGTAGCTTCATGTTCGACAGTCTGGTGTAATTTCCGCAATCCCAGTGCTTTCAATGTTGCCTTTTGGCGCTTATTTGAACCAATGCTACTTTTTACCAGTGTAATTTTTATTTTAGACATAACCATTTTATCCTTTAAATACTTTTTCTAACGGAATTCCTCTTTGTTCAGCTACAGTGTAAGCATCTCTCAATTCAAGCAATGCCTTCATTGTTGCTTTAACAAGGTTATGGGGATTGGCAGAACCTTTTGATTTGGCAAGAATATCATTGATACCTACACTTTCAAGGACAGCACGCATAGCTCCGCCAGCCTTAACACCTGTTCCTGAAGAAGCAGGCCGCAGTAATACATGAGCTCCACCGTATTTTGCCGATTGTTCATGTGGAATTGTACCATTAATAACAGGTATTCTTACCAGATCTTTCTTGGCTGCTTCCACACCCTTTGCGATAGCTGTAGTTACTTCGCTTGCCTTTCCAAGACCCCAGCCTACAATGCCGTCTTCGTTACCCACAACTACAATTGCAGAAAAACTAAAAGTACGGCCACCTTTGGTCACTTTAGTAACACGATTAATAGCTACCAGTCTGTCCTTTAAATCAAGGTCACTTGTCTTAACTTTTTTACTTAATATCGCCATAATCTTATTAAAATTTAAGGCCACCTTTACGAGCCGCTTCAGCTAATTGTTTAACTCTTCCATGATATAAATAACCATTCCTGTCGAATACCACCCTGTTAATTCCTGCATCTATTGCTTTATCAGCAATAAGTTTACCTACCATTGCTGCTTTCTCACCTTTGTTTCCTTTCTGTGAGACGATATTTTTTTCAATGGATCCTGCAGCAACCAGCGTTTTACCTTCGATATCATTTATTATTTGAGCATATATTTCTTTATTGCTCCTGAATACACATAAACGGGGACGTTCGACTGTACCGGTTATTCTTTTATTAATCCGGCCCTTAATTCTATTTCGCCTTTCTATTTTTGTTAATACCATACTCACCAATTTTTCAAAAACTATTTAGAAGAGTCCGTCTATAAAGTCCGCTGACTGCGTTATGCTTGCCCTCAAAATGGTCATTTACGACAAGTAAACTCACATTTTTCGGGCTTCTCAAGCCTTGTCAGCGAACTTTCTAATCCAAACTCTTTATTTTATTTACAAACATTATTTAGAAGCGGCTTTACCAGCTTTACGCCGTAACACTTCGCCAACAAATTTGACACCTTTACCCTTATAAGGTTCGGGTTTACGCAATGATCTTATCTTTGCAGCAACCTGACCAATAAGTTGTTTATCAATGCCCCTTAGGGTCACAATGGGATTACTTCGCTTATCAGACTTAGCTTCTGCTTTAATTTCAGGAGGAAGTTGCAAATATATATGATGTGCATATCCCAGAACAAGGTCAAGTACATTGTACGGTAACATTTCGGCACGATAGCCTACGCCAACCAGCTCAAGCTTTTTTTCGTATCCATTTACCACTCCTTCCACCATATTATTAATTAAAGCACGATAAAGACCGTGCAATGATTTATGACTTTTTGTCTCTTTGGAGCGGCTTAAAATTATCTTACCGCCCTCAGCCTCAATCGTTATTTCAGGATCAACCTTCTGTTCTAATTCACCAAGAGGGCCTTTTACAGTAACAAGGTTATCATCATCAATTTTCACCTCAACCCCTGATGGTATTGTTATGGGTAATTTACCTATTCGTGACATTTACCTGTTCCTCCTTTTAATAAACGTAACATAAAACTTCTCCACCAATATTTCGTTCACGTGCTTCCTTGTCTGTAACCACCCCCCTCGATGTGGAGATAATTGCTATTCCCAGACCGTTCAGAACACGAGGAATTTCCAAGCTGTTACAATACTGTCTTAATCCCGGTTTACTTATCCTTTTTAAACCCTTGATAGCGGACAATTTTGTATCCGAATCATATTTAAGAGCAATCTTAATATTACCTTGGTAACCTACTTCATCTTCAAATTTATAATTTAAGATATAACCCTTTTCCATCAATATTTTAGTCATCTCCTTTTTCAGGTTAGAAGCAGGGATATCCACTACCCTGTGTTTTGCAAGGATTGCATTTCTTATCCTCGTCAGATAATCTGCTATTGGATCTGATACTTTACTCATTATTAATTCTTATTTACAAAATTACCAACTAGCCTTTTTAACGCCCGGAATAATACCTATTGAAGCCATTTCCCGGAAATTTATTCTGCTGACGCCAAACTGTCGCATATATCCTTTTGGCCTTCCGGTTATTTTACACCGGTTATGCAATCGCACCCGTGAAGAATTCTTAGGCAACTTCTGCAAACCAACCCAGTCACCTTCAACTTTCAGTCTGGCTCTTTTCTTTGCATACTTTTCAACTAATTTTGCCCTTTTCCTTTCCCGGGCTTTCATTGATTCCTTAGCCATATTTCAGCTCTTTTTTATATTCTTAAAAGGTAATCCCAATTCCCGTAACAACGCAAAACCTTCTTCATCCGTTTTTGCTGAAGTAACGAAAGTCACGTTCATACCGTTAATTTTACTTACTTTATCCAGAACAATTTCAGGAAAAACAATTTGCTCAGGAATTCCCAGTGTATAGTTTCCATTTCCGTCCATCTTACTTTCAACACCCCTGAAATCCCTTATTCTGGGTAATGCAGTTGAAATAAGACGTTCCAGAAATTCATACATCCTGTTACGCCGTAATGTCACACGGACTCCGATTGGCATCTTTCTTCTCAGCTTAAAATTGGAAATATCTTTCCTTGAAACAGTCTGAACAGCCTTTTGACCTGCAATCATTGTCATTTCCTCAGTGGCAGTATCAATAATTTTTTTATCGGCTATTGCCGCTCCCACTCCTTGGTTAAGGACAATCTTTTGAAGTTTAGGTACCTGCATAACCGAGGAATAATTAAACTCCTTCACTAATGCAGGGATTATCTCTTCCTGATATTTCTTTTTATATGTTGGTATATATGCCATTACTTAATCTCCTCTCCCGATTTTTTGGAATAACGAACTAATTTACCATTATCATCAATTCTTCGACCGATACGCGTTGATTCACCCGTCTTAGGGTCAACAAGCATAAGGTTCGAAATATGTATGGATGATTCCTTTTCAATAATTCCTCCCTGAGGATTATTTGCATCAGGTTTTGAATGTTTTTTAACCATATTAACACCCTCGACTATAGCCCTTTCGGATTTCCTAATTACTTCCAGCACCCTACCTTTCTGCCCCTTATAATTGCCAGTAATTACAATTACCGTGTCACCCTTTTTAATATGTAACTTTTTTTGCATTTTAAACTTTTTTCAATTTAAAGCACTTCTGGTGCAAGTGAAATTATTTTCATATTCTTATCTCTCAATTCGCGCGATACAGGGCCGAAAATACGTGTTCCCCTGATCTCCCCAAGGTTATTCAAGAGTACTACGGCATTGTCATCAAAACGAATATAAGAACCATCGGATCTGCGTATTTCTTTTCTTGTACGAACAACAATAGCTTTAGATACCGACCCTTTCTTGACTTCACTGCCCGGTATAGCACTTTTCACGGTAACAACAACAGTATCGCCGATAGAGGCATAACGCTTCCTCGTACCTCCCAGAACGCGGATACAAAGTACTTCCTTCGCTCCACTGTTATCAGCAACCGAACATCTTGTTTCTTGTTGTATCATAATTACTTAGCTCTTTCAATTATTTCAGTTAATCGCCAACATTTAGTTTTGCTTAGCGGACGTGTTTCCATGATCCTGACCACATCACCAATGTTGCAGTTTTCTTTCTCATTATGGGCATAGAACTTTGTTGTCTTATTAACAAATTTACCATATATCGGGTGTTTAACTTTGCGTTTTACAGCAACAACAATGGTCTTATTCATTTTATTGCTAACAACAACACCTACTCTTTCTTTCCTACGATTTCTCACTTTTTTCTCTTCCATCGCTGAATTAATTCTGGGTTTCACTTAATTCCCTCTGACGAATTACTGTTTTAAGCCGTGCAATATTTTTTCTGGTTTCCTTAATTTTCATAGGATTATCCAACGGCGATACAGCATGATTCATACGAAGGCGAACTAAATTCTCTTTTTCCAGTTGTATTTTTTCAACTATTTCCTTAGTTGTCATTTCTTTAATTTCAGATATCTTCATAATAAATCATCTTTTTATTCTTCTTGATAATCCCTTCTCACCACAAATTTTGTTGTTACAGGCAACTTTTGTGCTGCAAGACGCAAAGCCTCCCTGGCCATTTCATAAGGTACTCCGTCAGCTTCAATAATAATCCTCCCGGGCGTTACCGGCGCAACAAATGCCTCGGGTGCTCCTTTACCTTTTCCCATACGAACCTCGGCGGGTTTTTTAGTTATGGGTTTATCCGGAAATATCCTTATCCATATCTGACCCTGTCTTTGCATATGCCGGGTAACAGCAACCCTCGCCGCTTCAATTTGTCGACTTGTAATCCATGATTGTTCTAATGACTTTATTCCAAATGAACCGAAAGCAAGCTGGTTTCCCCGTTGTGCTTTGCCTTTCATGCGGCCCTTTTGAACTCTTCTGAATTTTACTTTTTTTGGCTGTAACATTCTTACAAAATTATCAGTATAAAACCACTATTTTCTTCTCCGTCCTCTGGCACCACCACCAACACTTTTACCTCCGCGAGCCTGCTTTTGTCCTACATTAGGAGATAAATCCCGCGTTCCGTAAACCATACCTTTGCATATCCAGACTTTAACTCCGATAAGTCCGGTCTTGGTCAATGCTTCTGCCAGTGCATAATCGATATCAGCACGAAGGGTATGCAAGGGTGTACGACCATCTTTGTACATTTCTGAGCGTGCCATTTCAGCACCATTCAGACGGCCCGATACCAATATCTTAATTCCTTCAGCCCCCATTCGCATTGTTGAGGCCATGGCCATTTTAACTGCCCTGCGATATGCTATTTTACCCTCGATCTGACGTGCAACATTATTTGCAACTATTTTGGCATCAAGCTCAGGACGTTTGATCTCAAAAATATTTATCTGAACCTCTTTATTGGTAATCTTCTTTAATTCTTCCTTCAGCTTATCAACCTCTTGTCCCCCTTTGCCAATAATAATACCCGGACGTGAAGTGTGGACGGTGATGGTGATAAGCTTCAACGTACGCTCAATTACGATCCTTGATATACTGGCTTTTGCAAGGCGGGCATTTAAATATTCCCTAATCTGCTGATCTTCAGCCAGTTTTTCTCCATAATCATCACCGCCGAACCAATTTGAGTCCCATCCGTTAATGAATCCCAAACGATTTGAAATTGGATTTACTTTTTGTCCCATGTATTATTCATTAAAATTTTCTTCAACTATACTTTCTTTAGTGTCAACATAAATGGTAACGTGGTTGGAACGTTTCCTTATCCGGTGAGCACGCCCCTGGGGGGCCGGGCGTAAACGTTTCAGAATACGTCCCGAATCGACCATAATTTTACTTACGTATAATTCATTCTCATCCAAACGTTTCCCTTCATTTTTGGCCTGCCAGTTAGCAATGGCCGATAAAAGTAATTTTTCTACCCTACCGGATGCCTCTTTAGAGGAATATTTTAATACATCCAGTGCCTTATTCACCTCCATACCACGGATCATATCAGCTATAAGCCTCATTTTTCGCGGAGATGTCGGGCAGTTCCGCAAAACAGCAAAGTATTGTGTTTTTTTTGCTTCTTTTCTTTTTTCTGCTGCTATTCTTTTTCTGGCACCCATTCTACTTTGTTTTATTAAAATTATTTATTTATAAGGTATAAGATGGAACTGTCATTTTTCGGTGAGCATCAGCTCATGCTTGTTATATTAATAATTTTCCACATTCTATACCTTAATTATTTTATTATCTTCTGTTACCTGCATGTCCTCTGAAAGTTCGTGTCGGTGCAAATTCACCCAAACGGTGTCCTACCATATTCTCTGTAACATAAATAGGTATAAATTTATTCCCATTATGAACAGCAATTGTATGCCCCACAAAATCGGGAGATATTACTGATGCTCTGGCCCAGGTTTTAATAACCGATTTTTTTCCTGCATCATTCATAGCAAAAATTTTTCTTTCAAGCTTATAATCAATAAAAGGACCTTTTTTTAACGAACGACTCATAATTTTATACCTTATCTATTTTTTCCTACGTTCAACAATATACCTGCTGGAAGCTTTTTTAACAGGGCGTGTCTTATATCCTTTAGCGAGAACACCTTTCCTTGATCGTGGATGTCCTCCTGATGCGCGTCCTTCGCCTCCGCCCATGGGATGGTCAACCGGATTCATAACCACTCCCCTAACACGGGGCCTTCTTCCAAGCCACCTTGACCGTCCCGCTTTGCCTGACTCTTCAAGGTTATGCTCTGCATTACCTACCATGCCGACAGAAGCCCGGCAGGTTGTCAAGACCATACGGGATTCACCCGAAGGTAATTTCAAAATTGCATATTTACCTTCACGTGACGTTAATTGGGCATAAGAACCTGCACTGCGGGCCATGATGCCCCCTTTCCCTGGCTTCAGTTCAATATTATGCAATAATGTCCCCAAAGGGATATCAGAGAGAGGTAATGCATTCCCTATTTCAGGTTCCACTCCTGCACCGCTTCTTACTGTTTGACCAACTTGCAAACCGTTAGGTGCAATTATATACCTCTTTTCTCCGTCTTCATATTTAAGAAGCGCTATACGTGAACTTCGATTCGGATCATACTGTATAGAATCGACAAACGCACTCACTCCGTCCTTGTCACGTTTAAAATCAATTCTCCTGTAACGACGCTTATGTCCCCCACCTCTATACCTCATTGTCATTCGACCCTGGTTATTTCTACCTCCGGTCTTTTTATGGGGCTCCAACAATGATTTCTCAGGTGTAGATGCAGTAATGGTATCAAAAGCGCCTATTATCTTATGCCTTTGACCCGGGGTTACTGGTTTTAATTTTCTTACTGCCATTTTTAATTAAATATTACTATAAAAATCAATACTGTCTCCTTCGGCTAAAGTTACTATTGCTTTCTTATAAGATGTTGTTTTGCCACTAATAACACCCGATTTAGTATATCGTGATTTAATCTTTCCACCATATATCATCGTGTTAATAGATTGAACCTTAACATCATAAAGGCCTTCTATCGCCGATTTTATTTGTGGCTTACTTGCTCTCCGGTCTACAATGAATCCGTATCGATTGAACCGCTCAGCAAGTTCATTCATCTTTTCAGTAACTAATGGTTTTATTAAAATGTCCATCTTTATTCACCTTATATTTTAAATACCTCTTCAATTTTCTTTACAGAACCTTCCGAAAGAACAATAATTTTTGCATTCATTATTTCATAAGTATTTATATCTGAAACACTTGCAACCGAAACGCCCTGTAAATTTCTGGAGGACAAATATATGTTATTATTTTGGGCTGGTAAAACGAAAAGTGACTTTTTATCAGCAATCTGAAGATTCCTGTTAATATCCACAATTTCCTTTGTTCTGGGAGCTTCAAGATTAAAATCCTCTAATACCAGAATGCCGTTTTCACGTGCCTTATATGTTAAAGCTGATTTCCTGGCCAGTTGCTTCACTTTTTTATTTAGTTTAAAGCTATAGCTTCTCGGCTTCGGACCAAAGACAGTTCCTCCCCCGCGAAATATCGGCGATTTAATGCTACCTGCACGTGCGGTACCGGTTCCTTTCTGCCTTTTGATCTTACGGGTGCTACCGGTAATTTCACTGCGTTCCCGTGTTTTATGTGTCCCCTGCCTGCTACTTGCCATATAATGCTTAACATCCAGATAAATAGCATGATCATTGGGTTCTATATTAAAGATCCCATCATTTAAAGTCACCTTCCGGCCTGTATCTTTTCCTTCTTTATTCAGTACACTTAGTTCCATTGTTTCCTTATAATTAAATATGAACCTTTGGCGCCAGGAACAGAACCTTTCACCACTAATAAATTTTGTTCAGGAATTACCTTCAAAACTAATAAATTTTCAATGGTAACAGCATCATTACCAGTCCTTCCGGCCATCCGCATACCTTTAAAAACACGGCTTGGCCATGAAGAGGCACCAATAGAACCGGCAGCCCGAAGCCTGTTATGTTGTCCGTGTGTCTGATCATTAACTCCATGAAAAGCATGACGTTTCACAACTCCTTGAAAGCCTTTTCCTTTAGAAATCCCAATTACATCAACATAATCCAGCTCATGAAATATATTGACCTTTATATAATCACCCAGTTTATAATCCTCATTATAGGTATTTTTAAACTCAACTATTCTCTTTTTAGGTGTCACACCGGCTTTTTTGAAATGCCCGAACTCTGCCCTTGTGCTCCTTTTCTCTTTCTTATCACCGTATGCAAGCTGGAGCGCGTCATATCCTTCTTTTTCACTGGTTTTTACCTGTATAACAGCACAAGGACCAGCTTCAATCACGGTGCATGGGATATTTTTACCCTCTTCGTCGAATATGGATGTCATTCCAATTTTTTTCCCAATAATACCAGCCATTTTAGACTACTTTTAAAAATTATCAAACTTTAATTTCTACTTCCACGCCGCTGGGTAGTTCCAGTTTCATTAAGGCGTCAATTGTTTTTGCGGTTGAACTGTATATGTCGATCAAACGTTTATATGACGACAACTGAAACTGTTCCCTTGATTTTTTATTAACAAAGGTAGAGCGCAAAACTGTAAAAATCCTTTTGTGGGTTGGCAGCGGAATAGGACCGCTTACTACTGCTCCTGTGGTTTTTACCGTTTTAACGATCTTTTCAGCTGACTTGTCAACTAAATTATGATCGTACGATTTCAGTTTAATCCTGATCTTTTGGTTCATAATAAGAACTCTGTTATATTAATTATAATAAATCTACTCTTCCTTGTATACTTTCCAGCACTTTCCTTGCCAGTTCGCCAGGTACTTCATGGTAATGACTAAACTCCATAGATGAAGTTGCCCTTCCCGAAGAAAGCGTCCTCAAGACAGTTACATAACCAAATTGTTCAGCCAATGGAACCCTTGCATGTATAACTTTAGTACTGCTTCTAGTCTGCATCCCTGTTATCTCACCTCTTCTCCTGTTCAGGTCGGCAATAATATCCCCCATATATTCCTCAGGAGTTACAATTTCGAGATCCATGATCGGTTCCAGTAATTTTGGACCAGCCTTAGCTGCCGCATTCCTGAAAGCCTGCTTGGCACAAATTTCAAATGACAACTGATCGGAATCCACAGGGTGATATGAACCGTCAATTAACGTAACCTTAATACTATCTATAGGATAACCAGCCAGCGGACCATTAGACATCACCTCACTGAAACCTTTTTCAACAGAAGGGATAAATTCCCGTGGAATATTACCTCCTTTTACTTTATCAATAAATTCAAGGCCGGCCTTGCCGTCCTCTGCAGGTTCAATAAGCACAACAATTTCAGCAAATTTACCACGCCCGCCTGTTTGTTTTTTAAACACTTCACGGCGCTCAACCGGCAAACTGATAGCTTCTTTGTATGAAACATGGGGAGGACCCTGATTACATTCTACCTTAAATTCCCTTTTGAGGCGATCAATAATTATTTCCAGATGTAGCTCACCCATTCCCTGGATAATAGTTTGTCCGGATTCTAAATCTGTGGAAACCTGAAAAGTAGGATCCTCCTCGGAAAGTTTAGAGAGTCCGTTAGATAAACGGTCAAGGTCCTTTTGCGACTTCGGTTCCACTGCAATTCCAATTACCGGTTCTGGGAATTCCATACTCTCCAGTTCAATAGGGTGTTTTACATCGCAAAGTGTATCTCCTGTTTTGATATCTTTAAAACCTACTACAGCACAAATATCTCCTGCAAAAATAACATTTTTGGGATTTTGCTTATTGGAATGCATCTGATACAGGCGTGAAATTCTTTCTTTCCTGCCCGAACGGCTATTCAGTACCTGGGAGCCGGCTTCAATTTTCCCGGAATAGACCCTCATATATGCCAGGCGTCCGACAAAAGGATCTGTTGCAATTTTGAAAGCCAATGCTGCCAGAGGTTCCTCGACATTGGCTATCCGCAATACTTCTTTCTTAATAACAGGATTAATTCCTGTAATATCGCCCTTATCAAGCGGACTTGGAAGAAAAGCGCAAACAGCATCAAGAAGTCGCTGAACACCTTTATTCTTAAAGGCAGATCCGCACATCATAGGAACAATTATACCGTCTATAGTCGCCCGGCGGATAAAATCAAGCATTTCTTCCTTTGTGATAATATCAGTATCTTCAAGATACCGTTCCAGCAAATAATCGTCCTTCTCAGCCAGAGATTCAACAAGTTTTCCACGCCATTCCAAAGCTTGGTCCATAAGGTTTTCCGGAATATCTTCCAATATATAATTTGTACCAAATGTTTCATCATCAAACCATCGTACCGCTTTCATTTCAATGAGGTCTATGACACCTTCAAAGCTATCTTCCGATCCGATTGGAATCTGAATTGGTATAGGATTAGCACCAAGTTTTTCCTTTATTTCATGATAGACATTAAAAAAATCAGCCCCCTGCCTATCCATTTTATTTACAAATGCAACACGGGGAACATTGTACTTCTCGGCCTGTCGCCATACAGTCTCTGACTGCGCCTCGACTCCGCCTACAGCACAAAAGAGAGCAACACTACCATCGAGTACACGTAATGAACGTTCTACTTCTACAGTAAAATCAACATGTCCGGGAGTATCTATAATATTTATTTTATGCTCAGTATCTTTATATTTCCAAAATGTAGTCGTAGCAGCTGAAGTAATGGTTATACCTCTTTCCTGCTCCTGTTCCATCCAATCCATAGTGGCTGAGCCCTCATGCACTTCACCAAGGCGGTATGTTAACCCGGTATAGAACAGTATACGCTCCGTAACCGTAGTTTTCCCCGCATCAATGTGTGCCATGATGCCGATATTCCTCGTATTTTTCAGATTTTGTATCGTCATACCAATTATAAACCCAATTATTAATTATCCACTATGATACTTTCAGCAATACTAAATTAAAATCTGAAATGTGCAAAAGCACGGTTTGCTTCGGCCATACGGTGGGTATCTTCTTTCCTTTTGAATGCACCGCCCTCGTTGTTATATGCAGCAATAATTTCTGCGGCAAGTTTTTCAGACATCGACCTGCCTGAACGTTTACGTGCAAACAAAATCATATTTTTAATACTAATAGCTACTTTCCGTTCCCGTCTTATTTCCATAGGTACCTGAAAAGTAGCCCCACCCACACGCCGACTTTTCACCTCTACAGCAGGTGTAATGTTTTCAAGTGCTTTTTTCCAGATCTCAAGGGGGTTAAGTTCATTATCTTTCATACGTTTTTCTACAATATCAAGAGTATCATAAAAAATAGAATATGCTAACGATTTTTTCCCGTCTTTCATCAGATCATTGATAAACCTGGCTACCAACAGATCATTATACTTCGGGTCCGGTAACAAAATTCTTTTCTTCGGCTTTGTCTTTCTCATTTTCTTTTCTTTAGTGTTATTTAAATTGGTTGCCCTTATATGGCGGTCTTCAGCTTATCCAAAGAAGACTAAAAGATTAACTTACTCAACCAAACCACCGATTCGATTTATTATTTACTATTTTTTCGGTTTTTTAGCGCCGTATTTTGAACGACGCTGTAAACGGCCTTCAACACCAGCGGTATCAAGGGCGCCACGAACTAAATGGTAACGAACACCGGGAAGGTCTTTTACCCTACCTCCACGAACCAAAACGATAGAGTGTTCCTGAAGATTATGACCTTCACCCGGAATATAAGCGTTTACTTCCTTTCCATTTGTAAGCCTCACCCTGGCTACTTTTCGCATGGCAGAATTCGGCTTTTTAGGTGTTGTTGTATAAACACGGACACATACACCGCGACGCTGCGGGCATGCATCAAGGGCAGGAGATTTACTTTTCTCCACCTTTCTCTGTCTTCCTTTCCTAACTAACTGTTGAATAGTCGGCATAAATACCTTTTTTTTATTATTTTTATTAATAATCGTTCTAAAAATTGGATTGCAAAAGTATGTTAAATTTTACTAAAAACCATATTTTTTAGAACCAAATCACAGAATAACCCTTTAAAAACGGCACGCAAAAGTACTAATTTTGATAAAAGGACAAACCTTTTATTGAATTTTTTGAAAAAAATTTAACCCGGAAAGTTCAAAAATTAATTTGACAAAAGTACTAAAAAACTTGTTTGCGGTTTACTCTTGCGGCATTATTCTTTTCTTAAAAATGCTCATTTACAAATCATTAACATGATATTTTAAGATTATGTCCTGTCGAATAATAAATTTAAATATATTATAACTTTTCAGAATATTTCTGAAAATCAAAGGCTATATTTTAACACATAAAACCAGAATATTAGTGAAAATTGGGTTCTTCAACATACTAATGTAAAAACACGAGTGCCAGACTGTAAAGTCAAGACTTATACAGAAACAATGAAGTCAAAGTCTCTCTTTCACTATTGACACCAATGGCTCAATCAGCCGTTCAATCATTCGCCTGTCCCTCGTAATTATCTCTGCAACACCTTGCATTTCCTGGTTGAATGGCAATTCCCTGTTATAGTTTGTTATCATATCGTTAACAAGGATAATTTCAACAGTATAAAAAGCCCCTTTTTCCGTATTCACAGGTACTTTGGAGATGTTGCTTACTTTTCCCTCGAGGATTCCATATTCCATATGGGGATAATTATCGAGTTTTAAATTAACCCGCTGTCCTGACTCGATCTTTCCCGCCCCCATTATCGAAACTGTTGCCCTGCCTATAATATTTAGCTTATTGACCGGCACGACTGTAAAAACAGGATTCCCTGAGGTGACAAACTGATTCGCACTCCAAATATTCGTGAATGTAACCTGGCCTGCTATCGGGGTTTTCAAAATATAAGTCTGCTCCCACTCTATAAGTTGATTCGTCAGATTATCATATTTCTCCTTTAACTCGGCACGCAATTGATTTTCATTTTCCGCTTTTAATACTTTCTGTTCCTCTATCTGGTGTTTCAGGCTATTCATAATAATCTGCGTATTTGCAAGGTCAGTCATGGCATCCTGATAAGCATACTTCTGTTTTAGCATAGAAGCTTTTGATTTTTCAAAATCTGCTTTCGCCATAATTTGCTGGGAAAAAAGCATGGAATCGCGTAAAAATCTGTCAACTGTTAATTCATAATCCTGTCTGAGAATAAAAATTTTTTCTCTTGATTTTTGAATATAATTCTGATAATCTTTTACCTGTTTTTTAAAAGATTCTATTCGCTGATCATTAGGATTAAAAGTCAGGAATGTCTGATATTTTTTCATTTGGCTTAAAAAAGAAGAATAATAAGTTTGGTACTGACCAAGATTATAATCCTCATTGAAAGACAAATCCATGAATTTACCGGGAGTATCAAAATAACCTGCGATAGTGTCCAGCTTGCTTATTAAATTATATGCATCAGTATAATCAGCCGTATTTTCAATAACAGCCAGTAAGTCTCCTTCTTTCACCTGCTGGTTATTTTCAACAAACAATTTGTCTATTTTACCATTTGATCGCGCTACAATATGTGCCGGGGGATTTTGTGAAAGTATGGTTACTCTTGATAAAATAAGATCGGGGTATTTAAAGAAATAGCTTCCTGTAAGCAATATCAAAAATACGAGGAAAATAATTGATATTCCCCAACGGATAATCCACCGGGGCGGGGTGCCCAGAATCTCCTGAACCTCCTCGGACCTTATATGTATATCTTCTTCTTTCGTCATTATTAGACGCTGATTTATTATGATTAAGTATGATTTATATGATAAATTTAGTTTTTTTTGAAAAAACACGACGCTTAAACTGAGGTTCTGAACTAAAATTAAGAATTAAACCTACTTCTATCTCTGTTGCTTTTAAATAATTCACCAATTGAACTTCATGTTCTGGAGCAATATTTGCAACAGCTTTTAATTCAACAATAACACAATCTTCAACAACGATATCAGCATAATAATCCCCAACTTCTATTCCTCTATAAAATACTTTTATGTTTTTTTGGTTTTCACATTTTAATCCATATTTAGGTAACTCAATCATCATTGCCCGTTCATATACTTTTTCCATAAACCCATAACCTAATTGATTATATACTTGATAATAGGCTTTAATTATTTGTTTTGTGATCTCAGAATGTTTATAATTATTGTTCACTGTTAAGAAAATAATATATCATAAGTTAATCATTAATATCATAATAATCTGCGTCTCATTTTCCCAGTTCAAGTTGATTCTTCACCAGTTCGTAATATGCTCCTTTTTTTGCTGCCAGTTCATTATGTGTACCCTGTTCCACAATTTCACCTTTATCCAGAACAACAATATTATCAGCATTTCGAACGGTACTTAATCTGTGCGCAACGGTAACCACGGTTTTGCCCTGATAGAAACCAGCCAGATTTTCTATGATGACTTTTTCATTTTTTGCATCGAGCGAATTTGTAGCTTCATCAAAAAACAGGAAAGGCGGATCTTTATATACAGCCCGTGCAATTAAAATACGTTGCTTCTGCCCCTGGCTCAGTCCTGTTCCTTCTTGGCCTATCTTTGTATTAAACCGCAAAGGAAGGCTTTCAATATAATCATTAATATTGGCAATTTTCACAGCACCCCGTAACTTGTCCCTGTCGGGATAATCATCAGCTATAGCAATATTATTAGTTATTGTATCCGAAAAAATGAACCCGTCCTGCATAACAACACCACATTTGCCCCGCCACATCTCCATGCTAAACTGTTGGAGAGGAATTCCCCCAATCGCAATTTTACCTTCATAAGGCGGATAAAAGCCAAGTATCATTTTAATTAGTGTAGTCTTACCGCTTCCGCTAGCCCCCACAATTGCAGTAATTTTATTCGGAGGGATTTCCAAATTTATATTATTAAGAACACGGGGTGATTTAGGTCCCTCATAATGAAAAGAGAGTCCGCTTATAGTTATAACTGTATTTTCAGGCAATTCATAATTTTTCTGTTCTTCAGGTTTTTCCTCCTCCTCACGTTCATGTATTTCGCCAAGTCTTCCTAGACTTATTCTTGCATCCTGACCTGCCCTCATGAAAGTGATAAATTCATTTAACGGACTGTTTAGCTGTCCTATTATAAAATGTATTGCCATCATCATACCAAGAGTCATCTGTCCCTCTATCACTGCTTTGGCAGCGATAAAAGAAATGAGGATATTTTTTACATGGTTAATAAAAATAGACCCCGACTGCTGGTTCTGATTAAGTATTAATCCCTTAACATTTACTTTGAAAAGCCTGGCCTGAATACGTTCCCACTCCCACCGTTTTTGTTTTTCACAATTATTGAGTTTTATCTCATGGATTCCGGTAATCAACTGGTACAAATTACTTTGGTTATCTGAAGCTATGTTGAACCTCTTATAATCCAACTCTTTCCTTTTCTTTTGAAACATAAGTATCCAAAGCACATATAAACCGCTGCCTCCGTAAAAAATCAATAATATAAGCCAATCGTAATAAGCCATAACCAGGCTGTATATTACAAAAATGAAGATTCCGAAAGACATACTTATCAAATTACCGGTAAGGAAATCCTGAATACGCTGATTATCATCTATACGTTGCCTGAGATCACCTATCAGTCTGGTATCAAAGAAGCTTATTGGTAATTTCATCATTTTAAGCAGGAAATCGGAAATAAGGGAAATACTCACCCTAACACTTGTATGAAGCATTATCCAACTGCGGATAAATTCCACTGCGGTCTGACTAACAGTCAGGATTAACTGTGCGATCAATACCAAGACAATAAAGTTAAGATTGTTTGTGGTAATACCTATATCTACTATTGCCTGGGTCAGAAAAGGAAATATAACAGTGATGAGGCTGCCGGTCAGGAATCCCAAAAGCAATTGTGTGAGTAGTTTTCGATAAGGTTTAAAATATGAGAACAGATACCGGAAACCTGTTTTCCTGACCTTCTCCCCTTCTTCGGTATAAAAATCTGCAGTTGGTTCCAGCAGCAAAGCAATACCTGCAGGCTCTCCGCTTATCTTTGAAGATGCCCAATAGCGGATAAACTCCTCCTCACTGTATTTGAGTAATCCATGAGCCGGATCAGAAATATAATAATAAGTTGTATCCTTTTTATTTTTTCGAAAAACAGATGATAGAAAATATCCCTTCCTTTTAATCTTATAAAGAACAACAAAATGGTTTTGTGTCCAATGGATAATAGCAGGTAAAGGTATTTCAGAAACTTTATCCAGAGTAATTTTTACTCCCTGCGTCCTGAACCCTATCTTTTCGGCTGCATCACTGATAGTCAGCAATGAAACACCCTCACGCGTTTTCCATGTAAGTTCCCGCAAAGTTTCCAGGTTATAATGCCTTCCGAAATATTTAGCTACAATTCTCAGGCATGTAGGGCCACAATCCATTGTGTCAGGTTGCAGATAATGCGGGAATTTTGACATAGCTTAGTTTTAAAAGCTAAAGATAAAAAAATAATAATAAATATCTATTCATCAACTCGTCCCGGTTCCCGCCTGTTATTTCCCTGATTGCCGGTGAGCTCATCACCCAGATCTTGCCGAGCTTTGTTTGCAATTTGTTCCAGTTTCTCAACAATTTCAGGATAGTATTCCTTAACATCATAACGTTCGCCGGGATCACGACGCAAATTATACAGTCCCCCTTCAAATGGAAAATTACCATCCACCGATCCGGGCAGGCCATCCCTACCCGGCTCAAATCCTACATAAGTTCTGCCCGGATGAGGAAACACCAGTTTCCATTGTCCGTTCTGTACAGCTTCCAGACTATTTCGCCGGTAATAATGATAAAACGATTTTCGGGGTGGTTCAGAATTATCTCCTTTTAAAAGAGCATAAAGACTGACTCCGTCGATTTTTCTCTCAGGTAAGGGGGCATTTGCTATTTCAGCAATGGTAGGCAGAATATCTATGCCTGAAACAAGATTGTTATTTACAGTACCGGGAGAGATAACACCTTTCCAGAGCATCAGGCAAGGTACGCGCTGCCCCCCCTCATAAGTTGTCCCCTTCCCTTCCCTCAATCCGCCGGTACTTCCTGCATGATTTCCATAATTAATCCAAGGGCCATTATCTGAAGTGAATATAACAAGAGTGTTATCTTCGAGATTCAATTCCTCTAATGTTTTAATTATCTGGCCTACACTCCAGTCTATTTCCATTAAAACATCACCATACATTCCCTGCTCCGATTTTCCCTTAAATTTTCCGGAAACATGTAATGGTACATGCGGCATAGGATGAGCCAGGTACACAAAGAACGGTTTATCTGCATTTCTGCGTATAAATGATACTGCTCTTTCGGTGAACTCTGTGGTAAAACGGGACTGGTCTTCGTGAGTAACTTCCGGGTCCGCAACACTGTCATTTTCAATTAGCGGAAGGTTGGGATAAGCTCCGCGACCCCTCGGATGCATTGGCCACATATCGTTTGAATAAGGGATACCATAATACTCATCAAATCCATGATTTACAGGAAGAAATTTCTGCTGGAACCCTAAATGCCACTTGCCAAAAATAGCAGTTGAATAATCTTTTTTCTTCAAGACCTCGGCAATTGTTTCCTCCTGATCGGAAATGCCAATTTTTGATCTGTGACTTAAGGCTCCCGTAATACCTATCCTGTTTGGATAGCAACCGGTAAGAAGACCGGCACGTGATGCGCTGCACACAGCCTGCGGAGCATAATAACGTGAAAAAAACATTCCCTTTGAAGCCATAAGATCAAGGTTGGGAGTTTTATATCCAATAGTGCCTGTAAGGGACAAATCGCCATATCCCATGTCGTCGAGGTAAATAATAACAAAGTTTACATGAGAATCAACATTTTTATTGCAAGAAGAAAACAATGTAAAAAGGATTAAGAATGCAAATGCAGAAATAAAATTGGGTTTCATTAATCTATTCATATGTTTTATTTTTATGAAGTGAAAATTTTCATACGCCTAAAATTTGAGCTTGCTTTGGAAGCTGCATATAATAATTTACCACAAAAGTCTTTCCGTTTTGGGTATTAAGAAGTGAAATAACAGTATCGCATTGATTAATTCTCATTATTAAGAGTATTTCTTAACTTTTCCTTTAAGAGTATTACTTTATCATGGTCTTTTTCAAAAAGATTATTTTGTTCGAACAGGTCATTGGCTAAATTATATAATTCACCCTCATTATTTGCTTCATCAAGGTATACTTTATCAGGATCATGTCTTCTGGTAAGACCTCCGAGTCCGGTACCATCAATATACTTCCATTCACCCTGACGGTATATCCTGTCTTCTATCACTAATTCTTCCCGAATTCGTTCCTTACTGTTATTATTAATTAGAAGCGGAAGGATACTATTACTATCAAACTGACTAGTCGAAAAAAGAGTATCATTTATTAATTCTGCGAAGGTAGCCATCATATCGGTAAAGCATATCAGTTTGTCCGATTTGACATTTTCCATAATTTTTCCCGGCCATGTAGCAATAAAAGGGATACGCGAACCCCCTTCCCAAAAATCAATTTTCATACCCTTTAATCCTCCGGAAGCATCATGTTCAAATTTTTGGACATCTCGTTCAAACCATACAGGACCATTATCACTACTGAAAAAAACCAGAGTTTCATTCCTTATTCCTTTTCCCTCAAGTACTTTAATAATTTCACCAACAACATCGTCAACCTGCATTACATAATCACCATATTCCCCTGCCCCACTCTTACCAACAAATTCAGCTTTAGGTAACCAGGGAGTATGTGGCGCCGGAAGAGCAAAATATAAAAAGAAAGGCTTTTCTTTTTGTTCCTTAATAAAGTTTTTAGCTTTTCGGGTAAAAACATCCAGGACATCGGCATGTTTAAAACCCGGAGAGCATGCGCCTCCTCTCCAGAAGGCTCCTGAAATAGGTGTTGTTGCATCTACGCTGGAATTATCAGGTACTGAATCTGTTACAGGCTCAACTACCTTATTGTTTTCGATATAGAAATAAGGCGGAATATCCAACGAAGCATGCATCCCGAAAAAATAATCAAAACCTTTTTCAACAGGACTTCCTTCCAATTCATTAATCTTTGAAGGATTTTCCCAGTTTATATTATCAAACCCGAGATGCCATTTGCCAATTACTGCTGTTGAATAACCATGCCTCTTTAAAAGTGTGGCTATTGTTTCCTGATTTTCAACAATCAATGCTCTTTGTCGCCAGTTAAGATCTATCCTGCCGGGATAGCATCCTGTCATCAGACCGTATCTTGAAGGCACACACCAAACACCCGGTGAATGAGCATCGGTAAACATAATACCTTCATCAGCCATTTTATCTATATTTGGCGTTGAAATCTTCGACTTAGAATTATAGCAGCCCGGATCACCGTAGCCCATATCATCAGCCAGAATAAAAACTATATTAGGCAATTTTTCCTGTTCTTTCTGATTAGTTCGGCACCCTGTTATCAATAAAATAAAGAGAAAGGGTAATAGAATATTTAGTTTCATAGATCAAAAATTTTATAATTATTCGTATAACTCGATAAATTCGTGTTGGTTACTTTTAATCAGAGTAATTTTATGTCTTACTAAGTTAATAATTTCCTTTTGATCATTACCTAAAGGTCTTCAATATCTTCCGGACTTTTAGCCTTTGTTTTGAGTTCATATTTTCTTAAAATCAGGAATTTAAAAATAGTAATACAAAAAATTTTTGCATTCTGTTATCCGGTTAGGTAACTTTGTAATATGAATAATCCCTTAATTAAGTTTATTAATTGGAAAAACTTAAACTGATTTCAAAAAAAATCACCAAAAACTATAAAATAGGAGAGAGATTTACTTTTCCAGTTGATTTTCTACCGGTTCAATACCTGCCATATGCTTATCTAAAATTTCTCTTATTTCGGCAATTACTTCAGGATGCTCTCCGGCAATGTTGTATTTTTCCGAAGGATCAATATTTACATTATAAAGCAAAGGAATATCGTGTACTGTTGGAGTATTTTTTATCTCCAACGGAGGATCGGTTATAGGGTGGGCAGTCTGACTCCCATATTCATTTTGTGTAATAAAATGTGCTTTGAAGCTGCCTTTACGGATAGCATATACTTTTTGTCCCCGATAGTAAAATACCACATCGCGTTCGCTTTTGCCGGTTCCTGTAATAAGCGGAGAAATATCGTATCCGTCGTACACCCGATCCCCGGGTAATTCAGTACCGGATAATTTACAGAATGTCGGCATCAAATCCATGGTAGTAGCCATGTCCATTACCACCCCCGGTTTTATTCTTGCCGGCCACCAGAAAACGGTAGGTTCGCGCATTCCTCCTTCAAAAGTTCCACCTTTCGCGCCCCGCAGTACCCCCGCTGATCCCCCGTGGGTTTTAAACGTATGCCAAGGGCCGTTATCGGATGTAAACACAACGAGCGTATTTTCATCGATCCCTTCTTCTTTGAGCGTGTTAAGAATTTGCCCAACCGACCAGTCGATTTCTTCAATCACATCACCATAAAACCCGGCCAGTGAAATATCTTTGAACGCTTCAGAACGAAACAGAGGTATATGCGGTAAAGAGTAGGCAAGATAGAGGAAAAAAGGATTGTCTTTTAGTTTTTTGATTTTGACGACAGCCTCTTCGGTATAGCGCTTTGTTATGGTGCGTTGGTCTGCCGGCCTTTCAATAATCTCTTTATCCCTCATCAGCGGTACATTATACGCCTGGTAGCGTTCATTTTCAGCCAGGGTTAAGTGGTCGGTACGTTCCACTTTGTCCATATCATTGGAATAAGGGATACCATAATAGCTGTCGAATCCATGATCGGTGGGAAGATATGGTGATTTATGACCTAAATGCCATTTCCCGATTGCAGCAGTCTGGTAACCATTCTGTTTTAATGCCCGGGCAATTGTAATTTCGCTTTGTGGCAGGCCGCCGTTGGAATCAGGAAAAAGTACCCTCCTTTTATCGCTACACATTCCGGTTCGTATAGGTAATCTCCCTGTTAACAGTCCGGCCCGGCTGGGAGTGCAGACCGGTGCTGCTACATAAAAATTGGTCCACTTCTGGCCTTCAACAGCCATTTTGTCCAGATTTGGTGTTTTTATGGTAGGGTGACCAAAA
>CAZTAL010000128.1:0-6037 GCA_964611525.1 uncultured Prolixibacteraceae bacterium | reverse complement strand
ATATTTGACCATTTTATATGGGAAATATTGAAATACAGTACCTTGTTTGCAAAAATCTATAAAAACGAATCGTACAATTTTATCCCATTAGTAGTATAGTACCGGAAAGTATATTTCATTAATGAGTTCAGTATAAAAACTAAAATTTTTATTGATTAATACTTTATGTTATTTTATAAATGTCTTAATTTGATGGCTGAAAGGAGAAAAATAATAACTGTTAAATGATAAGATTATGAAGAACTTCCTCCTTATTGGTGCTGCCGGCTACATTGCACCGCGACATTTAAAAGCCATTAAAAACACGGGCAACAGGTTGATAGCTGCACTCGATCCGTATGACGGCGTTGGGATTATGGACAGTTATTTTCCTGATGCGGATTTTTTTACGGAATTCGAGCGCTTCGACAGGCACGTGGATAAATTGCAGCGGAAAGGCACAAAAGTGGATTATGTAAGTATATGCTCACCAAATTTTTTACACGACTCGCATATACGTTTCGGATTACGTATCGGAGCAGATGTAATATGCGAAAAGCCCATAGTTCTCAATCCGTGGAACGTGGAAGTCCTTAAGGAAATTGAAAAAGAAAGCAGCAGGAACATATACAATATTTTACAGCTCAGACTCCATCCTAGCGTTGTAGAATTAAAAAATAAGATCGATAAAGGCGATCCCTGCAAAATCTATGATATTGATCTGACCTATATAACATCCCGTGGACATTGGTATTACACCAGTTGGAAGGGCGACACCACCAAGTCGGGCGGAGTAGCCACCAACATTGGCGTTCATTTTTTTGATATGCTGACATGGATATTCGGTGATATACAAGAAAATGTTGTCCACCTCCACGAGCACGACCGGGCAGCAGGATTTTTGCAGTTGGAAAAAGCACGGGTCAGGTGGTTTCTCAGCATTAACTACGACACACTGCCCGAATCTGTCAGGAAAAAAGGAATGCGGACCTTCCGCTCGCTCACCATTGGAGGAGAAGAATTTGAGTTCAGCGGTGGCTTTAATGAATTACATACACTCGCTTATGAGGAAATTCTTAAAGGAAAAGGATTCCGTATTGCCGAAACTATAAAGACCATTAATGCCGTTTACGACATAAGGCACCTTGAGCCTGCGGGATTAAAAGGCGACTACCATCCTCTGGCCGCCCTTCCACTGGCAATACATCCCTTTGCCAGGAAATAGTTTTTAAATATACCTTATCTCACGCAACCTTTTCGCGACTGGCATCATCTTTGTTTTATATAATACGAGAGTTCTCTGAAAAAATAATGTTATAGAGTAAATACTTATTGTAGACTTATAAACGGATACTCAGGAAAATGTTGGGCAATTATTGTAAATAACAGTTAATCAATTAAGTAGTTTTGTAGTTGGAGAAACCACTTCATTTTATCTTTTAAGGCCGGATTCTTAATATAAATGCAACTTAAATAAATTTGAACCTAAATATTTAAAGTGAGGTCGTCATGAAGTTCTACAGTTTACGTTAATATTGGGAAGCACAATAATATATTTTGAAAGTGTAACCGGTAAACAATTGGTTTAATATCAATTTCCATATTGCAATATAATATTATATCACGGAGGTCTAATGACAAAACATATTCTTCTAAGAATACTCTGAGTTTTCATTTAAAATATATACGTCATGAAAATTAAATCAATTCTTCTGCTATTTGCGGTGTTGCTATTTGCCGGTTGCAATCTTCCCGGCAGCAACATTGACGACGAAATAGAAGTCACCGAGAAAACCGCCCGCCTTATTGAAGCTGAAAATGATTTCGGTTTCGAGCTCTTTCAGAATGTCTATAATTATGAAACCGAATATGAGAACATCATGATCTCACCTCTGAGCGTGAGTCTTGCTCTGGCAATGACCTATAACGGTGCAGACGGCGAGACTAAGACCGCCATGGAAAACACTCTGAAGGTAAACGACTTGACACCTGAAGAGATTAACGAGTCCTACCAATATTTGGTAGAAGCATTGAAAGACCTGGATCCGGAAGTAATACTCGAGATTGCCAATGCTATTTTTTACAGAGAAGATTTTGAAGTTGAAAATGAATTTATAAATACTAATGAATATTACTACGATGCAAAAATAGAGGCGCTGGATTTCGGCGCACAAAAGGAAGCTGTCGATATAATTAACGGATGGGTTGACAAACATACGAACCATAAGATCGAGTCTATTTTGAATCGAATCACACCCGAGCAGGTAATGTTTTTGCTCAACGCCATATATTTTAAAGGACCATGGCAAAAAGAATTCAATGAAGAAAGCACCGAAGAGCTGCCTTTTTATTTGGAAAATAGCAGTACCATCCGGACTGAGACCATGCAGCGGTTAGATACTTTGCCCTACATGTCTTACAATAATCTTTTCAGCGCCGTAAAGTTTTCATACGGTAGTAAAGGTAGTTATAACATGTTTGTCTTTCTTCCTGAAGAGGGACGGGAGTTGCAGGAAATAGTTGATATGCTGAATAAAGACAACTGGGAGACATGGATGGAAAGTTTCCATGAAACTAAAAGTGTTGACATTAGATTCCCCCGTTTCAAATATGAATATGACATAACAATGAATAATGTACTTACAGAAATGGGAATGGGTATTGCTTTTACCGGCGCAGCCGATTTTACAGGGATCAACCGGAAGGGCAATCTTTTTATCGATTTTGTAAAGCATAAATCATTTATTGAAGTAAACGAAGAAGGAACCGAAGCTGCAGCAGTAACGGTAGTTGCCGTTGCCCTCACTGCTATGCCGCAGCAGCAGAAAGTGCCATTCTACGTTAACCGTCCTTTTCTGTATGCTATCACGGAAAAAAGTACGGGAGCTATCCTTTTTATGGGCACCGTTAAGAATCCGGGTCTGAACTGATAAGATATACGGCAGATTTATAGGTAAAAAGAGGACGGTCTGCAAAAAGTCGCATCACGCCATTTTTAGACAGATTAATAAAATTTATTAAACTGATTTTCAGTTATTTATAAAAGATATAAAGGCTTTATATATTCAAATTTTAGTTTTTGTACTAAACTCATAAAAGACAGCAAAAACGGGCGGGATAATTAGTTAGCTATTATCAACCAGTAGCATTTATTTGCTTTTCAATCTATAGATTATAAATTGTTAAAAAATCCTTATGCCATATGAATATATAAGTGCATAAACAGACACATGAAATTGCAATTATGCGATTCAGAAATTTATTATCTTTGGAATAAAACTGAAATAAAGATGTAAAAGATAATTAAGGGAAACAGGCACAAGCTGATCGAAAGGAATCCATTGATTCAATAGAGAAATATTCAGGAGATAAGAGGGATTTTTTAGAATATGGGAGAAATAAATAAGCTGCTTCTGAGTTATTGGGGGGGGAATTAGAAATAATTATATAATTTTAAACGAATGAAAGCAAATATCCATGAGAAAAGAAAAGTTAATTGACAGAATCAGTAAAGCGATTCATAATAAAGATCCCAAAGCTGAAATTTTTCTTTTTGGTTCCAGATCTCGTGGTAATAATAGAAAGAATTCGGATTGGGATATACTTATTTTGGTTGAAAATAAAAGAGTTACTAATGAAATAGAAGATTATTTCAGGGATGATCTGTATGACATTGAGTTAGAAACCGGCCAAATAATATCGACTTTTATTTATCCCAAAGATTATTGGAATAATACATTATCCTATTCTCCATTATATAAGAATGTTTCCAGGGAGGGGATTAAATTATGATAGTTGAAAACCGGGATGATTATATTAGTTACAGATTTCAAAGAGCTAATGAATCATTTGATGAAGCATTAATATTGGCAGAGAATTGCCGATGGAATGCAGTAATAAACAGACTATATTATTCTTGTTTTTATGCTGTAATAGCGATTTTATTGAAAAATAATATTGAAACACAAACGCATGATGGGGCCAGGTCTCAATTCAATTTACATTTTATTAAAACTGGTAAGATTGATAAAAAGTATGGCAAATTATTTTCTAAACTGTTTGACTTTCGACAAAAAGGGGACTATGGGGATTTATATGATTATGATGAAGTGATAGTAAAGCCTTTGATAGAAAAAGTACAAAGTTTCATTAAAGAGTTGGAAAAATTTGTATAAAATCTTGCCATCATTTGAACATTCTTGACAAAACCGCATAGTTGTATTCCACGACAACATGCTGATCAAAATATTAAATCCAATATCCTTTTCTTATCGATTTTGTAAGAATTATAGAATTTATTTCGAGAATAATTTTTCCATCTCATTAACCACCATGGAGTTGTCAGAATATCTAAGGGTATAAACCGGCAGACTGAAATACCACTCCATGAAACGTTTTGCAGCAGCAGAATTGTTGGCAATCCATGCCTGATGCAGAAAATCATTCATAGCTTTGGTATTGGGAACACGGGACAGTTTATATTTCACCTTTTTATCATATTGCACAAAAATGATGGCTTTTGCTTTTACGCTATCTGAATATACACTGTGATCCGGCAGCGGCATATAAGTTTCATATATCATAGAAGCATCCTGACTTCCCGGATGCGGATCGGGCAGGGAAGGGAAGTGCTCTTTCATAAAAGCAAGTGAGGTACTCTTTACCGAAATAGCCGCAGGGAAAGAATAGATCTCCGGTTCATCGAGCGCTACAGGCACAAAATCGTCCGAAAGCACTCCATAGCCTCCGGCAAGCATGAGAGCTGCAATGCTGCTTTTCCCCGAGCCGGCAGGAGCAACAAATATAAGCGTATTATGTCCGTCGGTTACAGCCGAGGCATGTATAACACCCATCCACTCATTGATTTTTTTATTATGGATACAATTAATCAACTCCAGGCAGACAGCGCCCTGAAACTCCTCTGGTTTGTTTTCAGGGAAAGTCTTCAGACCTGTTCCGTTTAATTGAAATATATATTCCTTGCCAGTCTGGGAAAGTTCAAAAACAGCAACAGCTTCATCTTCCTTGAAATCAATCTCGAAATAGCTGAACATAGGATGGAAAAAATATTCTAACTCTTTTGTTTCAAATTTAAAGCAAACAGACTTTTGATTAATCCTGTAGCACCTTTTTGAAAAGGGCGTTTCCAATGGCAAGTATGTTTGGCCGGTAACTTGTGATTGCGAAATATTATTTTCAGATGCTAAGAGGGCATTGATTTCACTGGTAATCTCCTTTGTAAAGCGCAGGGCTTCATTATAGGGTAGTCCGTACCGCTCAGCACATAATCCGGCAACAGAGTTAATATCATTGCCCTGCGCCCATTGTTCCATAACCCGGAAAGCAGGTTCCTTAAGCTGAATGTACCTGTTGACAGCTTTTAGCCAGACAATGAATATATCATTATGAATATGTGCACTGTATTCAAATACTTGCGACAAGTTTTCTGAAATTTTTCCGTTAATAACTTGTGTAAAGATAAATAATTACAAGTTTAATTTATTTTGCAGACTGAGATTTTCGATGTTTATATATTAAACTGATTTCAGAAAGTTCTTTCCCTATCTGATGGATACCGGAAATAATTTTTTCAGTCTGTGTTTTTGAAGGTGTTTTATGTCCCTGAACATACTGTGATATAAGGGTAGGGTTCATTCCGATTTTATCAGCTAAAAATTTTGCATTCAGAACTTTATAATATTGAAAGAATTGTTTGAAATCGATTTCGAACTTCAGGTTTTCATTTGTGATCTTAACTTTCTTTTCTTCAAAATAGAAACTAACAGCTTCCCATGCATTATGCATAAGTTCAGTAATTGTTCTGCCGGTTGTAAATACCGGATAATCTTCAGAAAATGCAGAAAATCCTGTATCAGTTTTTTCCACTGTCATTTTTATCTTTTTTCTTAATTTTTGCATTGCCAAATATTTTAACTAATTATTTTTATTTATACCTGCATCTTTAAGAGTTTTCATTTCAAGCCCCTTGCCGATTTCCTGACTTCCATGGTTTGGAAATACTATTATGCCGGGTTTGCGATCATGTTTTAATTTAATA
>CAZTAL010000127.1:0-4762 GCA_964611525.1 uncultured Prolixibacteraceae bacterium | reverse complement strand
ATTATATCCGCAATTTTAATACATTTGATAAAAATTTTCAGATATGGAAACAACCATAAAAATAAATACAGATTCAATTCCGCCCGATTTTGTTGAAGGAATCAAAAAATTATTTCCTCACAAAGAGGTTGAAATTATTATTCAGCCTGCAGATGCAACCGATTATATTTTGAGTAATTCGGTATACGCCCGGGTTTTACAGGAAAGAATAAAAAAATATGAAGCTAAAAAGCAGGTAATTTCTTTAAAGGCCGATGAATTAATATGATAAGCATTGAATTTGTCCCCGATGCCTTTAATGAATACCAGCGCTGGATTGAAACCGACCGGAGAGTAGCACTAAAAATCGGAGATTTAATACGAGATATATTAAGAACACCATTCAGCGGAATAGGAAAACCCGAACCATTAAAATATCAATTTAAAGGATATTGGAGCAGAAGAATCAACCATGAACACCGGTTAATATACAAAGTCACAAAAACTTCAATCATTATCTTTTCCTGCAATTCACATTATTCATAAAAACATTACCGGGAATACTGCTAACCTTTTAAAAGGCCTATTCACACGGGAAAAGGCAATGAAATTGGTAAAACATTTGAAAGCCTCAAAAGAAACATTTGGACTAAAGATTCAAAAGAATCTACCATTGGTTAAAAATGGTGATCTGGTTAAAAGAAATCTCGATTGTGCCGTTATCGAAACATTTCCGCTTTTGGGACTTGTGTGTCAATTTACGTGCAATATTAAGAAATCATAACCGTAAGCATAAAATCGTTCGTGGAATGTTTTAAGGAAATAAACAATAAATGATTAAAAAATACGGAAGCATGAAAAAATCAGGAAAAACAGAAGTAAAATGGGAAGATTTACCCCGGAAAATTAGGGAGATTACCTCATTCTTCCATTTGGTCATTGATGACATGCTCATGCTTACATGCCCTGCCGTCTCACCCACCGGCTTCCGGGTAACAAAAACTTAGTGGTTAAATTTGTTTATTGTTAACTAATAAACTACGAACAACAACCAAACTCATGAACTCATTCAGATTTATTCAAATAAATTTTTTACTACCTTTTTATTCATACATGATTTTTCTGATATTTGGTTTTAATTATCAGGATAATTTAAATTTGAACTTTAAATATCATGTATATAAGAAAACAAAAATTTGAAGGATCAGCCGGTGAAAGCTATTGCAAAAACTTTGGGCAGGAGAAATTATTAATTGATGATTAAGGATAAATACTTTATGGAAGAGTGGTTGGACCAATTCAAAAAACAGTAATGTGAATTATAATTTTCATAAGCCATGGCACACCGGATTATGGCAATTTTACCAAATGGTTATAAGCAGATATTACTATTTGCTACTTTGGTGTTGATTTCAGGGGGAAAATGTTTGCGTAAAGTAAACGGGAAGATGAAAAAAGAAATCAAGAAGCTCGAAAATCCGCCAATTGGCAGAAGCGGATAGGATTTGCATTCAGCGCATGATTCTGTCCATATAGTCTTTTTTATTACCTTTGCTAATCACATAAATAAACAATATTTTTGTATCCTAAATTACAAAATAAAACAATCATGGAAGCACTTACAATACACCCACAAAATGATGAACAACTAAAGGCTATAAAATCCGTCTTGAAAGCCCTGAAAATTCCTTTTTATAAAAGTCCTTACAACCCTAAATACCTAAAAAAAATTCAAGAATCGGAAAAACATCAGCAAGGTGCAATTATCTTAAAATGCGAAGAAGATATTGGCGATTATTTTAAAGATATTGAATCAAATGTACAAGATTAAAATTTTGCCGCAAGCCGATAAAGAGATTCGCAGCTATCAAAAAGCAGGTAATAAAAAAGCAATCAGCAAAATTCAAACAATATTAAAAGAACTTCAACTACACCCGACAACGGGAATTGGTCATCCGGAAAAACTTAAATATGAACTTACAGGTTATTGGAGCAGAAGAATTGATAAAAAGAACAGGCTTACATACCGTATTGAAGAAGATGTTGTAACAGTAGTTGTCGTTTCAGCATTAGGTCATTATATAGTTCGAAAAATCCTTTAATTTATTTTTCCATGATCATACGAACAACAACCAAACTGCGTAATATTGCCAGAATAACAGAATAAAGCCGGTTAAAAATGAATCTTCGATAAATTATGGTATCTACAAGCTCAAAATGATATTTACACTAAATTATATCCATTGCTGGATGAAGCTATATCAAGGGCAAAAATTTTGGGTGATTTTGACCTTTTAAATGTGGAGCAAGCAAAAGCAGAAATTTATAAAATTTTTGATTTAATAGAAACCAATTAGGGCAAGAGTAAAAGAAAAAAATGTTTTCTGCCATATTGGAAAAATACAGGGAGTTTCAGAAAGAAAACAGAGAGATCAGGGCAATGTTATCATATAACATCTTTAATTTTTATGGGTGTATTCTCACTTATATCCGGTGTTTTAAAAAAAAACTGCCATGGCATCATTGAAACTTCGATACATGAAAATATGGAGGATATCTGCTGGAAATGCAATCAGTGCACAAATGCAGGCATAATTAAAAATGTGTTTGGTGACTGAAAACATATCAATAAAGAATTTATTATAACAGACAAACAAGTTAAAAACATTCAACGCTGGCAATATCCGCTCGAAGGAATCAGAGAGCTGGTGCTAAACATGATTATTCACCGTGACTATACATCATCAAGCGATAGTATTGTTAAGGTATTTAACGACCATATTCTGTTTTTCAGCCCAGGAGGCTTACCCGATTCAATTACCATAGAACAACTTTTGACAAACAACTATGTTTCCAAACCACGTAACCGGTAAATAGCAAAAATAGTGAAAGAAATGGGCTGGATTGAGAAATACGGAACCGGCATTAAACGTGTGCGCAATATGTTTACCGATTATGGTTTAAAACAGCCACTTTTTGAAAGTATTCCGGGAGGTTTTGCAGCAACTGTTTTCGCAAAAAATAAAAATGTCGTAGATAAAGTCGTAGATAAAAGGCGTAATAAAATCTTAACCCTATTAAAAGAGAATAGCAAATTGTCGGCAAAAGAACTATCCGTACACATTGGTGTTTCAAGCAGGACTATTCAGCGTGACTTAGACAAACTAAAGGAATACAAAAGGCTTGAACGTGTCGGCAGTGAAAAAAATGGTTATTGGAAAATAATTAAATAAACCCGGCTTATGAACATCCTCACTTTCGACATTACAAATTCCAGTGAAAGTTGACAGGGTATTCCGGTGAAAGTTTACATTTTTCAGATTTCAATGATTTCGTTTTACAAAACTGGCAAAAATTTTTTGTTTTTCTTCATTTTTTTTCTCATAGATTCTCCTTTCTTATGAAAAGCTTTGTATAAGGCAACAATTTAATTATATGAAAGTTGTGCTACATATTCTCCTTCTAACTTCTTTAGAACAAAACTTTTTCTATATAGACTTTCCATAATCACTTTCCATAACTTTATTGTGACATATTACAAAAACAACATTAAAAACAAAAGTTATGGAAATCTAAAAAGTAATTGAACGTGCCAACCAATTGCTTACAGAGGTTCGGTTTTTTGCTTCATTGTAATTTTTCAATTCGGAACAGACCAGGTTGGAGCTTTCAATATTAATTTATCCAGCTAAATTACAGGTTCTTCAGAAGAAATTTCACTTTGTAGTGTTCTTGTTAATTTTTTAATATTTTTTGAAGAATCTGCCGAATCACAAATCCGGATTTTCAAAATTTCTAAACTATACTCATTTTCAGTAATTTTGTCGAAAATGAGACACTAATCACTTATGAATTTCGATGAATTATTAGAAAAATACAGGGCACTTCAAAAAGAAAACAGATCACTGAAAGAAAAAAATAAAAGGTGAAAGTTTTTCTACAACAACAGAAACAGAAAAAAATGTTAATATCATTTTTAACAAAAATAATTTTTATCCTGTTTTTTTCAATAGATTTATTTCATGCAGAGCGAGAAATACTTATTGTCAGTCCATTTATTACAAAAAAGAGGGCGATGCAAATTTTAGGGGATTGGAAAACCCCTCTTTCAAAAAATATAAAAGTTATTGTTGTAACCCGTCCGGCAGAAGATTTCCCCAAAAAAGATCTAACGACCTGGCACGAGGCAATTCAACAACTTAAAATTAACGGTGTTCATCTTATTTTCACCTCGAATATCCATCAAAAATTTGCCATTATCGATCAAAAAGTTATATGGTACGGCAGCATTAACCTGCTCAGCTATGGCAGTGCAGAAGAAAGCATGATGCGGATTGAAAGTCCAAAAATTGCGTATGACTTGATTGAGAGTATGGAGAAGCTATCATAATTGCTGTAATTTTGTTGATATAAATATCCGGATCTCATTTCTGATTAAATGACTATGAATAAAAGTCATAAACACAGGAGCATGATTATAAATTTCATGGGAGTTCCATGTGTTACCATTGAAAATTCTAAATAATAAAAACATGAAACGAGTCATGTACTATCGTTCACACAAGAGAAGCATTATAAATGACGAGTTCCATCTCATACCAGTATTATTATCTATACTTAAAAATGACAAAAGAAAAAACCTTCCTGAAATTCAACATAATATTCTATTTTTTTGTATTTTTGCTAGAAAGATATATATAGTCGATTCAGAGAAACTATTAAGCAATGAAAAAATTAGTTTTCCTATTTTTTCTATTTATTTCACTTGGGTCTTTTGCCCAGG
>CAZTAL010000126.1:0-14972 GCA_964611525.1 uncultured Prolixibacteraceae bacterium | reverse complement strand
GAAAATAAAAAAGGACGGGTCAACACCCATCCTTTTCATCTAACTAAACCAATAAAACTAATCAAACCTAAACCTATGAACTAAAACTATACTACAAATGTAACAGGTATTTTTGATATTTTTGTTAATTGATTGTTAAAAAAAGTTCTTTTAAAAGTTAATTAACGTTATTTTTTGTATTGTCCCTTTTATAATACCCTAAGGGTAATAAATTATTCATTACCTTTTTCTTCTTCACCTGCTATTGAATCCCGCATGGATGTATCAGCCATTATGTTTTTATATTTCATATAATCCATAACGCCGAGGTTTCCTTTATTGAATGCTTCGGCAATAGCGAGAGGAACTTTAACCTCTGCTTCGATAACTTTTGCACGTGCTTCTTGTGCTTTGGCTTTCATTTCCTGTTCAAGTGCTATAGCCATTGCCCTGCGCTCCTCAGCTTTGGCCTGGGCAATATTTTTATCAGCTTCAGCCTGATCAATTTGTAATCCTGCTCCGATATTTTTGCCTATATCGATATCGGCTATGTCGATAGACAAAATTTCAAATGCAGTGCCGGCATCCAGTCCTTTTTCAAGCACCACCCGCGAAATGAAATCGGGATTTTCCAATACTGCTTTGTGGGAATGCGACGATCCAATGGAAGAAACAATGCCTTCACCTACTCTTGCAAGGACAGTTTCTTCACCCGCTCCTCCAACCAGTTGTTTTATGTTGGCACGTACAGTAACCCTTGCTTTGGCAATAAGCTGGATCCCGTCTTTTGCAACTGCTGTTACAGGTGGGGTGTTGATGACTTTGGGATTAACAGACATTTGTACTGCTTCGAACACATCTCGTCCGGCGAGATCGATGGCAGTTGCCATTTTAAATGGCAGTTCGATATTAGCTTTTGAAGCTGAAACCAATGCATGTACTACATTGGCAACATGTCCCCCTGCAAGATAATGTGCTTCAAGATCGTTGCGATTAAGAGGAACTCCGGCCTTTGTGCCTTCTATAAGGGCACGGACGATAACTCCCGGTGGAACTTTGCGGAACCGCATCAGGAATAGTTGCAGCAGGGATATCCTGACTCCTGAAACAAGGGCTGAAAACCATAGCCCGATTGGAATGAAATAGAGGATTATAAAAAGTAATACAATTATTCCTATTACTAATCCCCAGGTACTGACTGAATCAAACATTTTTTTCTTTATTTACTGGTTCGACAATAATTTTATTTGTAAGTATTTTTAATACTTTAATTTCCGTATTATGATCTATATATGCCCCGGTTGACTGTGCCTCTACAACTTCACCGTTTACTTTTACCTTGCCTGAAGGGGCTAACCTGCCAATGCTTTTTCCTGTATCTCCCACTTTAATCTTTTCATTATCGATATTTTCAACCCTGCCATCAATATGTGAATCCAAAATCATTTTTTCCCCGGTCCTTGATTTGAAAAAATAATAGATGATAAGGGGTGAAGCGATTAGAACAAATGTTAGTGTCAGGAATCCGATGCCGGTTCCGTATTCTGTAAATGCAATGTATACACTTGCAGCAAGTAAAATAAATCCCCCGATTCCGGCAATGGTTACTCCCGGGATCACTGCAAATTCAATTAGCAGGAGTACAAGGCCGAGCAGAATCAGAAGAATAATTGTGAAGATAGTCATAGTAGCGGACTAATTGTAGTGCTTAATTTTTTTGCAGTTAACGCCTTTTTCATTTTTTTTAATTTAGTGAGTTTCCCTTTGCGAATGTCGCAACTGCCTTTATTATGGGCTATAAGGGTGCATTGAACCGCTTGTTCATATGCATGTTCGCATATATCCATTAAAGCTTCTGTAACATAGTCAAAACTGTGTACATCATCATTGTGTAATATCAGGCAATATTCATCGTCTGACTTTCTGTTCCGTTTACCGGTTATTTCTCTTTTAGTTTCTTTAGAAGTCATTATTGGTTTTCAATTTTTTTTGCACGTTCCAAAGATATTCTTTTTCCGTTAAAATAAGACACAACCTGGGGGTCTTTAACACCTTCCTGTTTTAATTGTTGTTTCATTTTAACAGCATCTTCATAATTTGTAAGATTTCCAGTTGTATAAACCACAACACCATTTTCGTCAGTATAATGTTCTATTTTACGGATTAATGATAATTTTTGATACAATCTTTGAATATATGATGGCAATCCCCTGCTGTATGCTCCTATTTGTATCTTATATACCAGACTGGATGATTTTGAAACGGTACCTGGTCCGGCTCCCAGTTTAGAGACATTAAGCAATTTTTCAGCAGCAATTATTATCGGAGTATCTGCCGGTGCGGTTTTTGGTTTTGTTTTTTGTAATTCCAAATTTTGGGCAGCTTCAATTTTTTTAAGATGTAATTTATAATTATTTATTTCGGTTTTATCTGCATTTTCCCAGTATTCATTTTCTGCAGCCCTGCAATCGTCATAGCGATTATTAATTTCTTCCTTTAGTTTATAAGAAACATTTTCAAGTGCAATTATTTTTTCACCAATAGAAGCTTTTTCATCCTGATCATCAGAGGCAAGGTATCTTTTTCTGAGCTGGTCAGCCTGTTCAAGAGTTGTATCAAGTTGCTTCTTTAGTGTTTTTAATTTGTCATATATTTGTTTACCCTTTTCTGTTTGAAAATGTGAGGGATATAAATATGTAATTTGACTGTTTATTTGGAATTCTATAGGTTCTTCTTCCGGCAGATCAACAGTTGGTTTGACACCCGGCAGATCGGGAAGTGCCCTTCTGTGAATGGAAAAATCACCGGCATCTTCTGATTGAGGTTTTGTTGTGGCAGTCATACCACCATTTTGAGGCATGCCTGTCTTGGTTTTAGTATCTTCTTTTGATTCTTTCTTATCCGGTTCATGTGTTATCTTTTCTTGTTCCTTTTCCGGTTCCACTGTATTTATCTGTTCACTTTTTGGTTTTTCGGTCGGTTCCTTTACAATATCTTTTTCCGGTTCCGTTACTGACAAATCTTCTGATCCTGTTTCCTTTTCAGGTCTTTTTCCCACCTTTTCTTCCGATTTACTTAGCTTTTCATCTTCGGGGTGCCCAACTATTTTCATCCCGGACTGTAATATTTCCTCTTCGTCCGTTTTGTTATGAAGAGTACTTTCCCGTTTCCTTTCATATGGATTGATACGGTCATAGCACTGTTGTATTTTTTCAGCCAGTTTCAGTTCATTTTGTTCATCTTCCGGAACTGTCAGTCGTAACTGATTGTAGTTTTTAAGTGCCTGTTCCCAGTTGCTTCTAGCATGATATTGAATTCCGAGATAGTAATGGATATATTGTGGCGTAACTTTTTCTCCGGCTTTTAACAAGTAATTAAGATCCTTATCGGTAAAATGTCCGTTTTCAGTCCTGCAGGCACCATAATAATAGTTTAACATGGTATTATCGGGGTCTTGTTCCAGTAAATACCTGAACATTTCTTCGGCTTCTTGATACTCTTTTTTATCGAAAAGCTGTAGTGCTTTCACTGCAGAAATATCCTGGTACCCGGCAGAAATAATGAATTTTGCCGGAATTAACATTAATAATATTATCAGTATTTTGAAAATATTTATATTTCTGTGCATTATCGTTTCTTCAAATATTTTTAATGTAAAGTTACAAAAATAGTGCAAAGCTTTTTATTTTAATGTGAATATCTAAACTGTTAACGGCATGAAGTAATATACAGTGTGTTACTATTGGTTTGCACAAAAAATAAATTTGAAAAGCATAGTCATTGCTAAAATAAAAAAATTTCAGGTTAATTATTATATGACATATTGCATAACTTTGCATGTACATGCTCTTTCCTGTGTTTAAGGATAAGTTTTCTAAATGAACTCATTATAACCCAAGTTTCCTTTGCTTAATATTTTATACGCGGGAATGGAATAGTTATTGGCCGAAATGGATTGCCGATATTCAGTGAAATTTTTTGGTTCATAATGAATACATTTTTTCAGAAGAGAAGATTTATCATTTATTACTGTATATTTGTAATATCAGAAAAATCAAAAGAGTGGTTACATTAAAAGCAGGAGATAAAGCACCGGACTTCGAAGGTATTAACCATGATGGTAAAAAGATCGGATTAAGTAATTTTCAGGGTCAGAAGCTGATACTTTATTTTTATCCGAAGGACAATACACCTGGCTGCACAGCTGAGTCGTGTAATTTGAACGACAATTATGATGCATGGATACAAAGGGGATATGAGGTGATTGGTGTAAGTCCTGATAGTGTTGAATCCCACAAGAAATTCAGGGATAAGTATGGTTTAAGGTTTAACCTGATTTCAGACCCTGAAAAAGAGATATTAAGAAAATATGGGGCATGGGGAGAAAAAATCATGTATGGTAGAAAATATCAGGGTGTTTTGCGTACTACATTTTTAATTGATGAAAAGGGAATTATCAGGGATATTTTCAGAAAGGTCAAAACTAAAGATCATACGAATCAGATTATTAACAGTTTAAATATTTAACCTTTTCAAAACATGACAAAAGAAGAAAAAGTTCAAATGAACAAAGAGAAACTTAAAGCCTTGCAGCTTACAATGGACAAAATCGAAAAAAGTTATGGTAAGGGTTCCATAATGCGTATGGGCGACAATGTAATAGAAAATGTGCCCTCAATATCCTCCGGCTCGATAGCACTTGATATAGCGCTCGGCATTGGTGGCTATCCTAAAGGTAGGGTAGTAGAAATATTCGGTCCGGAATCATCGGGTAAAACGACACTTGCCATACATGCCATAGCGGAGGCACAGAAAGCAGGAGGTATTGCTGCCATCGTAGATGCAGAACATGCCTTTGATCCTTATTATGCCAAAAAATTAGGTGTCGATATTGAAGAGTTGTTGATCTCACAACCGGATAACGGGGAACAGGCACTTGAAATAGTTGATAATCTTATACGCTCCGGAGCTATCGATATTATTGTAATTGATTCGGTAGCAGCCCTTACTCCTAAAGCTGAACTTGAAGGCGAGATGGGTGATTCAAAAATGGGACTACAGGCACGACTTATGTCCCAAGCGTTGCGTAAACTTACTGCCAACATAAGTAAAACAAAAACATGTTGTATTTTTATAAATCAATTGCGTGAGAAAATAGGGGTTATGTTTGGTAATCCTGAAACTACTACCGGAGGAAATGCCCTGAAATTTTACTCTTCCGTAAGACTGGATATTCGTCGTATTGGTCAGATAAAAGAAGGCGATGAGGTTATGGGGTCAAACGTGAGAGTTAAAGTAGTTAAAAATAAGGTAGCTCCCCCTTTTCGCAAGGCTGAATTTGATATTCTTTACGGAGAAGGAATATCCAAATCAGGAGAAATTATAGATCTTGGCGTAGAATTAAATATCATCAAGAAAAGCGGATCATGGTTCAGCTATGGTGAAACAAAACTAGGACAGGGAAAAGAAACTGTCCGAAAACTTATTATTGACAATCCGAAACTTTCAGGAGAATTGGAGAAAAAAATTATGACAGCTATTACCGGCACAACAACATCAGAATAATATTAATGTTAATTGACAGATATTACCGGGTGAACCGCTTCTGTTGATTCATCCGGTTTTTTTATTTTTACGGCAATGTTCATTTTTGAGCATTTGATAATAATAAATATAAACAGATTAAATCCCCATGAGGGAGGAGTTAAATTTTAATGGTGTCCTCACAAAAGAGAATGAAATGAGCATACGAAATAATTGCTCAACCGAAGAGAATGATAACTTTATGCGAGTTCTATTTCATACTGATGAAGGTAAATAATTTCAATGAGATAAATATAAAGTTAAAATGAAATAAAAATTTTTCAAAAACATTTAATTTGTAACAAATTGATTTATAAATATTTAATTTAATTATATTCACATGAAAGTATTAAAGTTTGGAGGTACATCGTTAGGTACCGCCGGTAATATCAGACGGGTAAGAGAAATCATCGTGAATCAGAATGATGATATAATTGTAGTTGTTTCTGCGTTAGATGATATTACGGATCACATATTAAGAGCTGCCCGGCTTGCTTCGACCGGTGCCGGTGATTTTCATACTGAAATGTCTCTGATAAAAGAATACCATGAGGAAGTTATAGGTGAACTTTTTGATGGCAACGATGAAGTATCTTCAATAGTACAGAATTTGCTCGATGAATTACAAAAAATACTTACGGGTATAAAACTTGTAGGCGAGCTTACTGCCAAAACACTTGACCGCATAGCAGGTATTGGTGAACGTTTAGCCTGCCATATCATGGCACATTTTATTCCTGCTACAATAAAAAAGAATGTTGCCGATATGATACGGACTGACAGTATGTTTGGTAGGGCAACAGTTGATTATGAAATTTCAAATCGACAGATAAGAAAGGAGTTTGATGGATTTAAAGGTATAGCCGTGGTACCAGGATTCATAGCTAAAAACGATAAAGGTGAATTTACAACTTTAGGAAGAGGGGGGTCGGATTATACAGCTGCAATTATTGCGGCTGCTCTGGAAACAGATATTCTTGAAATATGGACTGATGTTGATGGTTTTATGACTGCTGATCCTCGTGTCATAAGCAAAGCTTATACTATTCCGGAGCTTACCTATTCCGAAGCAATGGAGCTGTCACATTTCGGGGCTAAAGTAATTTATCCTCCTACTATATTGCCGGTTTATAAAAAAGAGATACCTATATGGATAAAAAATACATTCTCACCAGATAAAGACGGAACTCTTATTACCAGTAACGCTGAGGGAAGAAAAGAGAGGCCAATTAAAGGCATTTCCTCTATTTCCGGGATAATCCTGGTTACATTGCAAGGAATTGGAATGGTTGGTGTTACGGGCATTTCCATGAGATTTTTTTCGGCGTTGGCAAGGACTAATGTCAATGTGATTCTGATATCACAGGCTTCTTCGGAAAATTCAATAAGTGTTGCAATTGATGAACATGCATTGCAGGCAGCAGAAAGTGCGATTCATACAGAATTCAAAAATGAAATAGCACTGGGACAGGTAAGTAAAATTCATGTTGAAAAGGATCTTTCAATTGCCGCTATAGTTGGTGAGAACATGAAACATACTACTGGCATCGCCGGTAAACTATTTTCCACCATCGGTCGCAATGGCATTAATATAATCGCCATTGCACAGGGAGCTTCCGAGCTGAATATATCATGGGTGGTTAAAAATTCCGAATTGAGGAAAACACTTAATGTCGTCCATGAATCCTTCTTTCTTTCGGAAAATGTTGAATTGAACCTTTTCCTGACGGGAACGGGACAGGTGGGAGGAAGTCTGTTGAAGCAGTTGATGAAACAGCAACAAAAATTACTTGATGAAAAACACCTTAAAATTCAACTTAGAGGAATTGCTAATTCGAAAAAGATGCTTTTCCTCCCTGAAGGTATAGATATTTCAACTTATGAAGAAAAACTTGAACTTGAAGGTAAGAGCTCAAGTCTTGATGTTTTTATCCGTGAAATGAAAGAAATGAATATTTACAACTCTGTATTTGTGGATTGTACTGCTTCAGATGAAGTAGCATTATTATATAAGGAAATATTAAGTTCTAATATTTCTATAGTGACCGCTAATAAGGTTGCAGCCTCTTCTGCCTTTAGTAATTATTCAGAATTAAAAAATATTGCCAAACAAAAAGGAGTTAAATTTTTGTTTGAAACAAATGTCGGGGCAGGATTGCCAATTATTAACACATTGAATGATCTTGTAAATTCAGGTGACAAGGTTCTGAAGATTGAAGCAGTTTTGTCGGGCACCCTGAATTATATTTTTAATACCATATCCTCTGAAATGCCACTTAGTAAGACAATAAAAATGGCAAAGGAAATGGGTTATTCCGAGCCCGATCCGAGGATTGATCTTAGTGGTGTTGATGTGGCACGGAAAATACTTATTCTTGCAAGGGAAGCAGGATATTCTCTTGAGATGGAAGATGTTTGTGTTAAGCGGTTTATGCCCGGTTATTTGTTTGAAGGATCACTAAATGATTTTTGGAGGGCTATTCCTGATCTGGACAAGGGGTTTGAAGATAAACGAAGAGTCCTGGAGCAGCAAAATAAAAAATGGCGGTATGTTGCAAGCTTTGAAGAGGGAAAAGCAGTTATTGGTTTACAGGAAGTAGATGATCATCATCCTTTTTATGATCTACAGGGAAGTAATAACCTTGTAATATATACAACTGAGCGGTACCATGAATTTCCTATGCTGATAAAAGGTTACGGGGCAGGTGCTTCAGTTACTGCTGCCGGAGTGTTTGCGGATTTGATCAAAGTATCTAATATATAAGAATATGCAAAAGGGAAGTATAATATAACCAAGGCAGAATAACATTCGTTCTCAAATTTTTAATTAATTTATGAGTCTGGTATAAAAAGGCGACTCGTGCCCTTTTCAGACAAATTGGTAAAATTTATCGAACTGATTTTCAGTCATATACAAAAAACATAAAAATATTATAAATAAAGATTTTAGTTTCTATACTCAACTTATTTATTTTTAGGTAATTAAAAAATTTTAAACGCATGAAATTTATAATTATTTTAGGAGACGGGATGGCGGATCGGCCGCTGGATAGCTACAATGGTAAAACGCCGCTGCAATTGGCCATGACGCCACATATAGATTGGCTGGCGGAACATGGCAGAACCGGACTGTTAATTACTGTGCCTAAAAATATGCATCCTGGTAGCGAAATAGCCAATATGGCTGTTTTGGGCTATGATGTTGAAGAAGTATATGAGGGCAGGGGAGTGCTGGAGGCTGCAAGTATGGGCATAGACCTTTGTCCGTTTGATTTGGCACTTCGTTGCAATCTTATCACAATAGAAAATGATAAAATCAAAAATCATTCTGCCGGACATATATCAAGTGAGGAGGCGGCTGATCTTATAAATTTTTTAAATAACGAACTTGGAAATGATAGTATTAGATTTTATCCCGGCGTTTCGTATCGTCATCTGCTAGTGTTGGAAAACGGGAGTAAAAATTTGCATTGTACACCTCCGCATGATAAACAGGGAGCTCCTTTCGGAGAGTACATGGTTAGGGCGACAAAACATGATGCTATAGCTACTGCAGAAAAACTCAATGACCTGATCTTAGGTTCACAGAAAATTCTGGCAGACCATCTCGTCAATTCTAAAAGACGCACTGAAGGGAAAGATCCTGCTAATAGTATTTGGCCGTGGTCGCCCGGATTCAAACCTGTTATGCCGTCATTTGAAAAATTATACGGAATAAAAAGGTCTGCAGTTATTTCAGCAGTTGATCTTATTCAGGGTATTGGAGTATATGCAGGAATGGAGGTTATTAAAGTTGAAGGAGCAACAGGCTTGTATAATACCAATTACGAGGGTAAGGCCAGTGCTGCAGTTAATGCCCTGAAGGATCATGATTTTGTTTATCTTCATATCGAGGCAAGTGATGAAGCCGGGCATGAGGGTGATGTGGAATTAAAGACTAAAACTATTGAATTTCTGGATAACAGGATTGTTAAATATATATTAGAAGAAACAGAAAAATTTGATGAAGATGTGGCTGTTGCTGTTTTGCCTGACCATCCTACACCTTGTGCGTTGAAAACTCATACCCGCGATCCTGTACCTTTTATTATTTATAAACCGGGTCAGCAGCCTGATAATGTAAAAGTTTATAATGAATTCAGTGTGAAAAATGGTTTTTATGGATTATTACGAGGAAATCAGTTTATCAGGGAATTCCTAAATTTGTCTATGCAAAAATAACTTCAGGGTGAACAGCTATAAAACATCCACGGGGAAAAAATAAATAATACTATGCAATATTACAGTACAAATAAAAAGACACGGGAAGTAACTCTTAAGGAGGCTGTTGTAAAGGGACTTGCAAATGATAAAGGACTTTTCATGCCTGAGAGAATCGAAAAATTCGATCCGCTGTTCTTCAAAAATATTCATAAATTATCCTTTCGGGAGATTGCTTTTGAAGTAGCACGGAAATTTTTCAATGACGATATTCCTGATAGCAATTTGCATAAGATTGTAAGTGATACACTTTCGTTTGATTGTCCCCTTGTAAGAGTTAAGAATAATATTTACTCACTTGAGCTGTTTCATGGGCCTACACTGGCTTTTAAGGATGTTGGAGCGCGTTTTATGGCACGCTTGCTCAATTTTTTCCTGCAACAGTGTGAAAGGCGGGTAAATGTACTGGTTGCCACATCAGGCGATACCGGCAGCGCTGTGGCAAATGGTTTTTATAAAGTTGACAAAATACATGTGTATGTACTATACCCTAAGGGAAAAGTCAGCAAGATACAGGAATCACAGTTTGCTACATTAGGAAATAATGTTACGGCTTTGGAAATTGAGGGTACATTCGACGATTGCCAGCGGTTGGTGAAAACTGCTTTTCTTGATCCTGAATTAAACGGCAGAATTTCGTTGACTTCTGCAAATTCAATTAATGTAGCGCGGTTGCTTCCGCAGGCTTTTTATTATTTCAATGCCTATGCCCGGCTTGTTGAACAGATTTCTTTGGCCGGTAAAGATTTAGTAATATCTGTTCCAAGTGGAAATTTTGGCAATCTGACAGCAGGACTTATCGCCCGAGAAATGGGACTTCCGGTATCACAATTCATTGCTGCCAACAATTCCAATGATGTTGTTTATGAATATTTGCAAACCGGTGAGTATAAACCACGCAACTCAATAGAAACTATTGCCAATGCCATGGATGTCGGTGATCCTAGTAATTTTGCCCGTATATTGGATTTGTATGATCACTCATATGAAAAAATATCGTCTGTTATAAAAGGATTTCGTTATTCTGACGACCAGATCAGAGATACTATTAAAAAGGTATATAACCAGACACATTATTTGTGCGATCCTCATGGTGCATGCGGGTACCAGGCATTTGAGGATTTTGTGGATGATAACGATGTGGGTGTTTTCCTGGAAACCGCTCATCCTGCAAAGTTTACTGAAACAGTAGAATCTATAATCGGCAAGGGAAAGGTGGATATGCCTCCAAGGCTGGCAGAATTTATGAAAGGAAAAAAGAAAAGTATTAATATGAAAGTTGACTATCAGAGTTTTAAAGATTTTTTACTTGCATCTGTGAGTTTAGTATAAAAACTAAAGTTTTTATTTTTTTGCATATAATTGAAAATTAGTCTAATAAATTTTACTAATTTATTTGAAAAGAGAGCGAAGCGCCTTTTTAGACGAGACTCATCTGTTTAAAATTATAAGAAGTATTCTATCTTTTCCAAAAATCTTCCGGAAAATGGATTCCATCTTTTCCAAAAGATGGATTAATTCTAAATAGCGCCTGTCCATAATATTGCGAGTCTGGAATGAAAGTTCGCTGGCAGACTTGCAGATGTGAGTTTAATGGTCGTAAATGACTATTTTTGAGGGCAAATAAAATGCAGTCAGCAGATTTTCCAGACAGATTTTTTTAAATAAAATTGAACTTTTTTATTTATGAAATGTTTTTCTAACCAAACATACTTAATTACGTATAGATATAATTAGAAAAACTAATAAGGGAAAATGAAATTCTGTATTATATTTGTCGAAAATATTTAGTAAATGTATTTTAGAATCTGGATTTTGGGCCTTTTGAAAATAAAATCATCTTTATGAGACAATTGAAAATAACCAAACAGGTCACAAATAGAGATACACTGTCGCTGGACAAGTATCTCCATGAAATTGGCAAGGTTGAATTATTGTCTGGAGAAGAAGAGGTTGAGCTTGCCAAACTTATAAAGAAAGGAGACAGGGAAGCTCTTGATAAATTAATAAAAGCTAATTTGCGTTTTGTGGTTTCCGTAGCCAAACAATATCAGAATCAGGGATTGAGTTTGCCTGATCTTATAAATGAAGGCAATCTGGGATTAATAAAGGCGGCTGAACGATTTGATGAAACCCGCGGATTCAAGTTTATTTCATATGCAGTTTGGTGGATTAGGCAGTCCATCTTACAAGCGCTTGCAGAGCAATCACGTATTGTGCGTCTTCCATTAAACAAAATCGGATCAATAAATAAAATAAATAAGGCAATTAATAAACTTGAACAGGAATTTCAACGTGAGCCAACTGTTGATGAACTGGCTGATCTGGTAGAATCAAAGTCTGAGCTGATTGAAGATGCGATGAATTTTTCCAATGTGCATATTTCCATGGATGCTCCCTTGCATGATGAAGAGATGAATAATATGTACGATATTATATTGAATGAAGATAGCCCTAGTCCTGATAGCGAACTTATAGACAGTTCTCTGCGTAAGGAAATAGAACGCTCACTTTCTACTCTTGGGGAGAGAGAAGCTGATATTTTAAGATATTATTTTGGATTAAATAAGTATCCCCCCCATACTCTTGAAGAAATTGGCGATGAGTTCGGGCTGACCCGTGAAAGGGTTAGACAAATAAAAGAAAAAGCAATAAAAAAATTAAAAAATCAATATCGTAACCGTTTGCTTAAGGCATATCTCGGGCAATAATTAATTTCATTTATGAAAACATTAATAGCTCCTTCAATTCTTTCGGCTGATTTCAATCAACTTGGAAAAGATATTAATATGCTCAATGAAAGTGAGGCTGATTTTATCCATTGTGACATAATGGATGGTATATTTGTACCTAATATATCTTTTGGTATTCCTATAGTTAAACATGTACACAAAATTGCACGGAAGCCTCTTGATGTGCATCTGATGATAGCAGAGCCGGATAAATATATAAATAATTTTGCCGACGCAGGAGCATCATATCTGACGGTTCATTTTGAAGTCTGTAACCATTTGCACCGGACTCTTAACCAGATTAAAGAGCTGGGATTAAAGGCCAGTGTATGTCTTAATCCACATACACCGGTTGCTGTTCTGGAAGATATTATCAAGGAGGTCGATATGGTTCTTTTAATGTCTGTAAATCCCGGTTTCGGAGGACAAAAGTTTATTTTAAATACTTTTAAAAAGATTCGGCAATTAAAAGATATGATTAAGAAAAATAATGTCGAATGTCTGATAGAAGTTGACGGAGGAGTTAATTTTGAAACAGGGAAAATGCTTGTGGAGGCCGGAACGGATGTCCTGGTTGCGGGGAGTTTTGTTTTTAATTCAGATAATCCAGTTAAAATAATCAGTGATCTGAAGCGTCTTTAGAGCTTTATCGTATGGGTATTTAACTATGAAATTAAACTGATTGTATAATCTTTGAGGTGTGTGCATGTTTTAAAAATCCGGCTTATGAGTCTCTTTTTGCAGAGCAAGTATAATGTGTTCAATATATTGACATTGCTTTTATTTTAAATAGTTTTGGGTTTTCTTTACGTTATGGATATAAAAGGTGAAAAATATTATAACGATATAAATAAAATTTTTGAGGATTTGACTGCTGATTTCAATATTCTGGAGGAACAAATTGATATTGAAGTTCAAATGAAATATTTCGAATTTTCGAATAAGATGAGAGAAGAAGGTCAAGACCCTGATCTTTTTAAAAATGGTAATGAGTTATTTTCAAAAGAAACCGGCATTAAAAGAAAGAAAGAAATTTTATCTTCGCTGGCTATAGTAGACGATGTAAAAGCTTACCGGATAATCGAAAAATTTTTAAAACAGGCTGATTCTGGCATAAGAAATTGGGCCGTAATGGCTCTACAGGAGAGCCGTATGGTGCTTCGGAGCAATCTGCTCGATGAGAAACAGGTCTTTATTTCTACAGGATTAGGAGGCAAGGGGCAGAAATTGCGTTTTTATGTTGTCTTTATAAACCGTTCATCTGATAAAATCCTTAATTTTACTCAGCAAAAAGTAGTTAAGAATGAATTGATTTTTGCTCTTGATCAGGAGGATGGTATATTTGAGTCGATAGATTTTTCGGAAGGATTTACAACATCCCTGTTACTTTTACCGGTCAGGGCAGACATAAATAAAATTTTCGGGAGGATAATAGAAGAATGTAATCAGTATGGCAATTTTTTGGATGAGGATATGATCATCACAAATGTCAAGATATTATCCCGGAACGAAATACTGAATTATATTGAACATAAAAAGAAAAACAGAGATGTAGAAGATGATGAATACGGATTGGAAGAATAATAAGATAAATGTTGCAATACAGGTACTGCCGGAGTCTGGTGGCGGGTTGAGTTACAAGATGGTTGATATAGCCATAGAGGCAATAAAGCAAACCGGATTATATTATACTGTTTGTCCGTTTGAAACTGTGGTGGAATGTAGTTTTGATCAGTTGCCGGGATTGGTAGAAAAAATTCATGAAGCCTGTTATAAGGCAGGAACTGAGAAAATGCTGACAAATTTGAAAATCCAGGTTGATTTTGGGAACGATGTCACTATTGAGGATAAGATGGGAAAATATAGTTAATCAAAAAATATTATATTTGCAACCCTTAATGTGAAGAGGATGTGTCAAAATTCGAATTTTATTATGTAGAGTTGAATATTTGAAATTGCTCTCGCATGAAGGGATACGAATTAAAAGAGGTTGATTGTTGATTCAACTTTTTGATACAGCCTTTTTACCGAAAGATGAGTTCTATGGACCTGTAGCTTAATTGGATAGAGCACCTGACTACGGATCAGGAGGTTGGGGGTTCGAGTCCCTTCAGGTTCACCTGATAATCAAAGAGTTGCAATGAAATATTTGCAGCTCTTTTTTAGTTCAGTATTTTCTTCCATTATATAGGCGCTTTTAATACGATCAATTATGAAAGCACTTTCGAGTTGCTATCTTTATACATACAAATTTATCTTTTAAGGATGTCTGCAATTTTGTTGCAATTCCAGTATTAAGAAATTCCGGATATAAATGTGCTATACTACTAATGGGATAAAATTGTACGATTCGTTTTTATAGATTTTTGCAAACAAGGTACTGTATTTCAATATTTCCCATATAAAATGGTCAAATAT
>CAZTAL010000125.1:0-70611 GCA_964611525.1 uncultured Prolixibacteraceae bacterium | reverse complement strand
CTAATTAATATTGATTTATGCAGATAAGGGTTGAAATAGATAATAATGCCGGATTTTGTTTTGGGGTGATAAAAGCCATTAAGATGGCGGAAGAAGAACTGGAGCACGATGAGATGCTATACAGTCTGGGTGATATTGTTCACAACGGGGAAGAGGTTGCACGGCTTAATAAAATGGGACTTAAATCAATTTCAAGGGAAGAGTATTTTAAGCTTAAAGATTGTAAGGTTTTAATACGTGCTCATGGTCAGCCTCCTGAAATATATGAATACGCTGCGGAAAATAACATTAGGCTCATTGATGCTACATGTCCGGTGGTATTAAATATTCAGAAAAAGATAAGAGATTCTTATAAAAGGTGTACAAAGAATAACGGACAAATTGTAATTTTTGGCAAGAAAGGTCATGCCGAGGTTATTGGCTTGGTGGGGCAAACGCGGAATAATGCTGTTGTTGTAGAAGGTATGGAAGACATGCATAAAATTGATTTTACCCGGCCTGTTTGCATTTATTCACAAACCACAAAATCTATAGAGGATTTTTATCAGATTATCGAAAAGATCAAGACAAATATGAAACCCGGAGTCTGTCTTGAAATACATGATACTATCTGCCGGCATGTTTCCAATAGAGTGCCCTTGATAAAACAATTTGCTGTCAATCATCATATTATATTGTTCGTTGCGGGGGAAAAAAGTTCTAACGGAAGGTTACTTTATAATATCTGCAGGAAAGAGAATCCTAATACATATTATATTTCGCGTATAGATGAAATTGATCCCGAATGGTTTAAGGGAGTAGAATCTGTTGGTATTTCCGGAGCCACATCAACCCCGAACTGGCTGATGGAAAAGGTAGCCGGGCGGGTGAAAGAAATAATACCTATATCCGAAATGTTTGCCCAGGTAATATTGCCTCTTTCTTTATCAGGGAAATACACATATAGGGTACCTGCCGGATTGCAGGATCATATAAATACAGGACTGCGGGTCGTAGTGCAGTTTGGTAGAAGAAGATTTTTTTCCGCAATCGTTACTTCCCTTTCAGAAGAATCACCGGGCAACATAGAGACTAAACAAATTATTCAAGTGCTCGATGAACACCCTGTTGTATTATCTCAAAATTTAAAATTATGGGAATGGACAGCTGATTATTATTGTTGCAATCTTGGTGATATATACAGGGCAGCAATGCCTCCCGGCTTAAAATTGGAAAGTAAATCCCAAATTTTTTTGACGGGAGAAGATAAGGAAATCATTCTTTCAGAAAGAGAACAGATCATTATAGACGGGTTAAATAAGGATAATACTTTATTGGAAAGACTTCAAAAAGATTTGGGTAAAGATTTTTCTTATAAGGCATTGAATTTGTTGTTGGAGAAGAATATAATCCGGATTGATGAAACTATCAATACAAAATATAAACCCAAAACTTTAACTTTTATCAGATTAGATCATGATATAAAAACTGAAGAACATTTGAATCAAAAAATTGAGGAGTTACAGCGGGCAAAAAAACAACAAGCACTTTTGATTCATTTCTGCGATAAAACGGGGGCCTTCGGAGACAAATATAAACTGTCCGTCAGTAAAAAAGATCTGCTCGGAGGTACAGGGTTCAGTAGTTCAATTTTAAATGAATTAATTAAAAAGAAGATTCTAAGCTCATTTCAACAAAAAGTGTCGCGCATTGAAAGTTTTGAAGAAGATAGGGCTGTTGGTATGAATATACTTAATGAATATCAGAAAAGAGCTTATGATGAGATTAAAAGGGGCTTCGATGAAAAGCAGGTTGTGTTGATTCACGGTATTACTGCCAGCGGTAAAACGGAAATCTATATTAAGCTGATTGAGGAATTTATCACTGCAGGACAACAGGTTCTTTATCTTGTACCTGAAATTGTTCTTACTGCCCAGATAATCAGCCGTTTAAAAAATGTTTTTAGTGAACGCGTCGGTATTTACCATTCCCGTTTAAACGGCCAGGAAAGGGTTGAGATTTGGGAAAAGGTTCTTAAATATCAAACTGATCCGGGAAAAAGCTACCAGATAATTCTCGGTACTCGGTCGTCTGTTTTTTTACCCTTTTCAAGACTGGGATTGATAATTGTTGATGAAGAGCATGAAAATTCATTTAAACAGTCTGATCCTGCACCAAGATATAATGCCCGCGATGTTTCCGTTATTCTGGGCATGCAAAATAATGCCCGTGTTTTATTGGGATCGGCAACGCCTTCTTATGAATCTTACTATAATGCATTGTCAGGTAAGTATAAGCTTGTGAGTCTCGAAAAAAGGCATTTAAGTACAGAACTGCCGGAAATAATTGTAGCAGACATAAGAAAATCTGTGAGAAAGAGGCAGATGCGATCGGTATTGACAGATGAGCTCTACAGAACGATAAAAGAAGCCCTGGATAAGAATGAGCAGGTTATTCTTTTTCAAAATAGAAGAGGGTATTCTCCCTATGTTCAGTGTTTCGACTGTGGCTGGATACCTAAATGTAAAAATTGTGATGTCAGCTTAACTTATCACAAATATAAGAAACAGCTGACCTGCCACTATTGCGGGTATAGTGAAGAGATGCCGGATAAATGTGGTAAATGTGGTTCCTCGGAGATAAATAAGCGTGGTTATGGCACTGAAAAAATCGAAGATGAACTTAAGCTTTTATTCCCGGATAACAGTATTGAAAGGATGGACCTTGACACAACACATTCAAAAAATGCTTTCTCAAAAATAATTGGTAATCTCGAGACAGGGAAAATTGATATTTTAATAGGTACACAGATGGTTACTAAAGGGCTCGATCTGGAGCACGTCACTGTTGTGGGAATCTTAAATGCTGATAACCTTATTGATTTTCCTGACTTCAGGGCGCATGAACGCGCTTTTCAGCTTATTTATCAAGTCAGCGGCCGTGCCGGTCGGAGAAACAATCGTGGGAAAGTGGTTATGCAGACTTACCATCCGGAGCATCCGTTAATAAAGCTCTTAAGGGCGAATGATTATCGGGCAGTTTACCATATGCAGATGGAAGAACGCAGGTTGTTCAAATATCCACCTTATTATAGGCTGATAAAGTTAATAATTAAGCATAGGAAATCGAGTACAGTAAACAGAGTGGCTGAAAGACTTGCTCAAAAATTAAAAGCTCATAAATCGATCATTATACTGGGGCCCGAATATCCTCTTGTTGGGAAAATTAAACAACATTATCAAAAGGAAATATGGTTAAAAATAAGTCGTGAGCTCTCGCCTGCTAAAGTGAAAAAAGTTATAAGCTATTATGTAACAGAGGTAAAAAAATGGAAGGATAGCAGTAATTGTATAATAAATATTGATGTTGATCCGGCATGACGATCAGAATTTATTAACTGACCTGTTAATTCTTTTATTTACTTTTTTTATAGTCGGTTTTTTATATTTTTGTATCTTTTGGCAAAATATGGGAAATTTTATTTTTTTATTATTAAGTTCCATATTTTCAATAAGTTATAAAAAGACAAGAAAGGTTAAGGCTATTTTATTAAATTTGAAGCCATTCATTTAAAAACAAAATTTTACATGGGGAAAATAATTTCACTTGCAAATCAGAAAGGAGGGGTTGGAAAAACAACAACAGCAATAAACCTTGCAGCAAGCCTTGCTGTTTTAGAGCAAAAAGTACTTATTATTGACGCAGATCCGCAGGCTAATGCAACTTCGGGATTTGGTTTCGATGTGAGGAATGTTCAATCGAGTATATATGAATGTATTGTCGACGGGATAGAGCCTGAGAAGGTTATTTTAAAGACAGAAATATCGAATCTTGATATTATACCTTCTCATATTGACCTGGTTGGGGCTGAAATTGAAATACTTAATTTGCCGAACCGTGAGAAGGTGCTGCGTAACACAATACAAAAGTTGAAAGATTTTTACGATTTTATATTTATTGATTGTTCTCCTTCCCTCGGACTTATAACAGTTAATGCATTAACTGCATCCGATTCAGTTATTATACCTGTACAATGTGAATATTTTGCTCTTGAGGGATTGGGCAAACTATTGAATACTATAAAGATCATACAGAACCGTCTGAATACGGATCTGGAAATAGAGGGTTTTCTGCTTACTATGTTCGATGCCCGTCTTAATCTCTCAAACCAGGTTCTTGAAGAAGTGAAACGTCATTTTCAGGATATGGTTTTTGATACTGTTATTCAACGCAATGTAAAGCTTAGCGAAGCGCCGAGTTACGGTAAGCCTGTGGTCCTTTACGATGCCAGTTCCAAGGGTACAATAAATCACATGAATCTTGCCCGTGAAATTTTGCAGAGAAATAAAATGACTAAAATGGCTATGGAGAAAGATATAATTATTTAAGTTTTATTGCTATGGTTAAAAGGAATGTACTCGGAAGGGGATTAGGGGCCTTAATTGATGATGCTGAAAGAATGAAGCAGGCGCGGATAAGCGAGGTCAGTCTAACTCAGATTGAAGCTAATCCGTATCAGCCCAGGTCTAATTTCGATGAGGAGTCATTGGAAGAACTGGCAAATTCCATTAATGAGATAGGACTTATTCAGCCTGTTACATTACGGAAGATCGATGATAAAAAATTCCAGATCATTGTAGGCGAGCGCCGCTGCAGGGCAGCCCGCAAGGCGGGACTTGAGACTATACCTGCCTTTATTCGTGAAGCAAAAGATGACGGAATGTTAGAGATGGCTCTTGTTGAAAATATTCAGCGAGAAGATCTCGATTCCATCGAAATAGCATTAAGTTACCGGCGTTTACTGGAAGAGTGTAATTTAACCCAGGAAGACCTGAGTACCCGTGTGGGCAAGAAGCGTTCAACTATTGCCAATTACCTTCGGTTATTGAAACTCCCTGTAGTTATACAAAAAGGACTACAGGAGAAGGAAATCACAATGGGTCATGCCAGGGCTCTCATCAACATAGAAGATGCTGACGCCCAGGAAATGATCTATAATCAGATAATAAAAAACGGGTTCTCGGTACGTAAAGTAGAGGAGGTTGTCAGAACCCTGACCGAGACAAACGGAAAAAAATCACACCCCACAAGGAGATTTGAATTACCAGGGCAGTATAAAAATATTAAAACCAAACTTGGAAAGATGCTGGGCTCCCGGGTCAGTATAAAAATGAACGAAAAAGGAAAAGGTAAGATAACAATTCCTTTCAGATCGGGAAAAGAGTTAGAGAAAATTGTTAAAATTATTGAAAATAATAAATAAAAACCTAAGGTTAATCGGTCTGTGGTACGAAACTTCTAATTTTACCTAAATTTTTAAAGCGTGAATTTAAGAGGTTTTATTTGTATCGGCATATTGATAATTTGTCAGTTGCTTCTGGGTCGGCAATCAAATGCCCAATTGGTTGATGCTGACACTATAAAAACTGTCGAAAAGAAACCTGACTCAGAAGAGGTCCATTCCCCCAAAAAAGCTACAATTTATTCTGCTATATTGCCGGGATTGGGGCAGGCTTATAATAAAAAATACTGGAAGATTCCACTGATTTATATTGGTTTTGGAACCATAGGATATTTTATCGATTGGAATAATGACAATTACCAGTTTAATAAGCTTGCTTATGTGCATTTGACCGATGATGATCCTGAAACTGATATTTTTATGGAGATTGAGGCTGTTCAGTATTATGATCTTAATAAGCCTTCTCACTTTCAAAATTTCAAGGACGGATTGCAGAAACGGCAGGATTATTACCGCCGTAACAGGGATTTGCTTATTATCAGTATGGTTGGATTCTATGGTCTGAATATTATAGATGCTAGTGTGGATGCTCATCTCTTTAATTTTGATATCAGTGATGATCTGACTTTCAACTGGCAGCCTACAATGATGAATATCAATAATAATCTTGTGTATTGTATTAATTTCAGGTTTAACTATTAAATATTTGATTAAGTTATGGAGAGATTTTTACCGGCTGTTTTTTTTGTTTTCTTATTAACAGGGTTGACAGCACAGGATAGTGTCATTACAAAAGATGGGATGTCCAAAATGAAGAAATTTGAAAATGACAGCACTTTAGCTGGCATTTCCGGTAAAATCCTGTTAGATACAGCAGTTGTCACTGACACAGCTTTTATTAAGAGTAATGATAGTCTGATCATAAATGACCTGGTTATTCCTGATGAGAATCTGAATGATATTTTTCAGGCCAAAATGGATAGTCTGGTTGATTCATGGTATATTAATAATATGTTTCAATTAGATACTACTGATAGTAAAGAGCTTCCGGATGTTTACCCGACCAATATTCCCGATTCTGTTTATATAGAGCGTTTAAGTCAGGCTGAACAGGTTATTGATTTGTCATACAATAAAGTAGTTGATAATTTTATTAAATTATATACTGAAAAACGTAGAGATCAGGTCAGGATAATGCTCGGCCTGTCTTCTATTTATTTTCCGGTGTTTGAAGAGATTCTCGACAAATATGAGATGCCTCTTGAATTGAAATATCTTCCTGTAATTGAGTCTGCTTTGAATCCCAAGGCCCGCTCAAGAGCAGGAGCTACCGGTTTATGGCAGTTAATGTTCCATACAGCCAGGCTTTTGAAAATGGAGATCACAAGTTTTGTTGATGAGAGGCGCGATCCGGTCTTATCCACCGAAGCAGCAGTAAATTATTTAAGGCAGTTATATGATTATTATGGAAACTGGCACCTTGCAATTGCAGCTTATAATTGTGGACCGGGCAATGTCGACCGTGCAATCAGGCGTTCGGGCAATAAAAATGACTACTGGAAGATATATTATTTTTTACCTCGCGAGACACGTGGATTTGTACCTGCTTTTATTGCCGCTTCATATGTAATGACTTATTATAAAGAGCATAACCTCATGCCCAGGGTACCTGAAATTCCATTAAAGAGTGATACTGTCATGATTCATCAGTATCTCCATTTTGATCAGGTGTCAGCAACTCTTAATATTAAAAAGGAAATACTCCGCTCGCTTAATCCGGTTTACCGTCGTGATGTGGTGCCTGCCATGAGAGAAAAGCCTTATCCTCTCACTTTACCTGATTCCAGAATAATGGAATTTATTGATAAGGATACAATGGTTTTTGCTTATAACCGGGAAAAATATTTTCCTGATAATATTATGGCAAGTCCTGCAAGCTTTTCTTCCTCTAATTTTACACCCGTCGACATTGAGGGTAAAGCTAAAATTTTTTATAAGGTAAGACAAGGAGATAACGTGGGGTTTATTGCTGAGTGGTTTCATGTGCGTGCCTCTGATCTGAGGTACTGGAATAATATTCGCAGAAATTTGATAAGGGCAGGGGACAAACTGGTTGTATATGTTCCTGAGGATCAAAAAAAGAAATATGAAAATATAAACTCCATGTCTTTTGCCCAAAAACAGGCAGTGATAGGAAAAACTGCTGATAGGTCAGACAGAATTGCTATGTCAGAACCCCTCGATCCCAACTATGAATATTATACGGTTAAAAGAGGAGATACTCTTTGGGAGATTGCCAAAAGGTATAGAGGAATATCTGCCGAAGAAATACAGAGGCTAAATAACTTATCAGGCAGATCCAAGCTTTCTATCGGTCAGAAATTAAAAATCAGATCAAAAGATATATAATATTACCCTACTGCAACATTAATAATCTTTTTAGGGACAAAAACAAATTTTTTTACAGTCTTGCCCGCGAGCCACTTTTGAGACCGCTGATCTGTCAGGATAGTTTTTTCAATTTTTTCTTTTGGCATATCCAGCGGCAGTTCTATTTTGAATCTTAGTTTTCCGTTGAATGAAACGGGATATTCAAAGCTGTCCTCTTTCAGAAAACTTTCATCCACTTGAGGCCATGGTTCGTAAGTCAATGACTCCTTATGGCCATAGATAGCCCATAATTCCTCTGACAAGTGGGGTGCAAAAGGATATAATATCTTAACGAAAGTATTAGCTGTATCCTGAGATACATTACCCTTTTTGAGTGAGAGGTTATTAAATACCATAAGGGCTGATATTGCTGTGTTGAATTTCAGGTTTTCAATATCGTTACTAACCTTTTGAATAGTCTGGTGCAAAAGTTTAGTTATCTCTTTGTCTTCAACTTCTATGGTAATATTCTTTGTGTCCGAGAAAAAACGGAAAACCCTGCTGAGAAAGTTGAATACCCCCTTTACACCTGTTTCAGACCAGGGTTTTCTTTCATCAAGGGGTCCCATGAACATTTCATAGAGTCTTAATGAATCGGCGCCGTAACGTTCAATGACATCATCGGGATTAACAACGTTTTTCAATGATTTTGACATCTTTGCCACAATCTGCTTTAGCTCTTCACCCGTTTTTTTATGAAAAAATTTGCCATCACGCTCTTCAACTAAATCGGAGGCAATTTTGGCACCGGCATCTGTCTCATAAGCATAAGCCAAAATCATTCCCTGATTAAACAGTTTCTGAAATGGTTCATCTGTTGTAACTATTTCCAGATCGAATAATACTTTATGCCAGAATCTCGAGTAAAGCAAATGTAGTACTGCATGTTCTGCTCCTCCTATATACAGGTCAACCGGCATCCAGTATTTTTCTGCATCAGAATTGAATATTTGTTTGTTATTATGTGGATCAATATATCGCAGGTAATACCAGCAGGATCCTGCCCATTGAGGCATAGTATTGGTTTCCCGGCGACCCTTACGTCCGTTACTGTCGGTTACTTTTAGCCATTCCCTGGCATTGGCAAGTGGAGATTCTCCCGATTCTTCCGGGGTATATTTTTCCAGTTCTGGCAATAACAGAGGCAATTTTTCGTCATCCAGCAGTGATATCTCTCCGTCTTCCCAATGTATTACAGGGAAAGGCTCTCCCCAGTATCTTTGCCGGCTAAAGAGCCAGTCGCGTATTTTATAGTTAACAGTTGCTTTACCTTTTCCCGTGGTTTCAAGCCATTTAATTGTATCCCTTATACCTGCATCCTTGTTTAATCCGTTTATATCAAGTGCGGTTTCAGTATTAGAAGAGTTTATATATACACCATCTTCTGTCCAGCACTGATCCCCTTTCAGGATTGCCTCACGTTCATCTTCATCGACAGGATCGAGAATGCAGACTATTGGAATATCAAACTCTTTTGCAAATTCAAAGTCACGGGTATCATGTGCAGGTACGGCCATAATAGCCCCTGTTCCATATCCTGTTAAAACATAATCAGCTACCCAGATTGGAATTTTCTCCAGGTTAACGGGATTGAAGGCATATCGTCCGGTAAAAACTCCTGTTTTTTCCCTTGCAAGGTCTGTACGATCCAGGTCTGATTTTAATGCGGCAGCTTTTATATATTTTTTAACCTCCTCTTTCTTTTCAGGAATAGTGATCTCATCCGCCAGTTCATGTTCAGGGGCAATTACCATATACGTGGCGCCAAAGAGAGTATCGGGACGGGTGGTATAGACACGGAGCTTGTTTTTGAGTCCGTCTATTTGAAAATCAACTTCAGCGCCTGTGGATTTACCTATCCAGTTTCTTTGCATATCTTTTACTCCCTCTGGCCAGTCGAGTTTATCCAGTCCCTTTAATAATTTTTCTGCATAATGAGGAATCCGGAGTAACCATTGCTTCAAATTTTTGCGTATGACAACATTACCACACTTTTCATGAGTGCCGTCGGTCAGCACCTCTTCATTAGCGCATACCGTTTTGCAAGTTTCACACCACCAGACCTGTGCATTATCATAATAAGCAAGTCTTTTTTCTGAGATATATTTTTTTACAGCTTTTACACCGCGCGATTTTATTTTTTCGGGAATAGTAAGTTCATCTATAGGACGGCCCTTTTGCTGTTCTTCATCAAACCATGTATTATAAAGTTGCTTGAAAATCCACTGTGTCCATTTATAATAATCAGGGTCTGTGGTATTGATCTCCCTGTCCCAGTCATAGCTTAGTCCGATAGACTTGATTTGCCTGCGAAAATTGTCGCAGTTTTTATTTGTGATTATTGCCGGATGAGTACCCGTCTGCATTGCATATTGTTCGGCCGGTAGTCCGAATGCATCATATCCCATGGGGTGAAGGACATTAAATCCTTTCATCCGCTTGTATCGGCTGACAATATCTGTTGCCGTATAACCTTCCGGATGTCCTACATGCAAGCCTGCTGCCGAGGGATAAGGGAACATGTCAAGAATGTAATATTTTGGTTTAGAATAATTATTGAAAGTTTTAAAAGTATTGTTTTCTTCCCAGTATTTTTGCCATTTTTTTTCTATTTCCGTAAAATTATATTCCATTTTCCTGAGATAATAAAAGATTTTGGTATTAAGCGGCAAAGATAAAGATTTTGTTTAATGTAGCTTTATTAATTTATAACAGGTTATTATGTTTCCTGAAAATTAATAAAATGTAATTATTTTTATTATGTGTGTAGTTTGATGAGGAGTGATTCGAAAATAATTTTACATTTGTTCGGATAAAATGTTAAACTTTTTACGAAAAGTAAAAAAATAAATAATTTAATAGCAAATAGTCCGCAATTATGCGATACAATATCTTTTTATTATTATAACAGAAAAGATTTTATTAGCCGTAAATGAACTTATTAGTGAAAGTGTTATATAGCAGATCGCTAATGTCTGAATATTCAAAGCAAAAAAAATGTTAGATAGTCATGATCTTATCAATAATTTTTTAATTACTATGTGGTAAAATATTATTGGAATTCGGTGATAAAGAATACTTTCATTATTGGACTTTATAATAAAAAGAAATAAATTGATTTGAATTTCAAAAAACAGTAACATCTATGAATTTAAAAGATCCAAAACAATTTACGGATGAATTCATGGCTTATATAAAAGCCAAAAATCCGGGAGAAGTAGAATTTCACCAGGCAGTTCTTGAGGTAGTTGAATCTTTGTCAGAGTTTTTGATCAAAAATCCAAGGTATATTAAGTTTAAGATACTTGAAAGGATGGTAGAGCCGGAAAGGGTTATTATGTTCCGGGTGCCATGGCATGATGACAAAGGTATAATTCATATCAACAGGGGATACAGGATAGAAATGAACAGTGCTATCGGTCCGTATAAAGGCGGACTCCGTTTCCATCCGAGGGTTAATCTGAGTATTTATAAATTTTTAGCTTTCGAACAGGTGCTTAAAAATAGCCTTACTTCACTTCCTTTAGGCGGAGGTAAAGGCGGAGCTGATTTTGATCCGAAGAAAAAATCCGATAATGAAGTAATGAATTTTTGTCAGAGCTTTGCTACGGAGCTGTCACGTCATATTGGTCCTTATACTGACGTGCCGGCAGGAGATATCGGGGTAGGAGGACGTGAGATCGGATATATGTTCGGGCAGTATAAAAGGATCAGGAATGAATTTACAGGAGCGTTTACAGGAAAAGGGGTCAATTGGGGAGGTTCTCTTATAAGACCCGAAGCTACCGGCTATGGTGCAGTATATTTTGCTGAAGAAATGTTGAATACCAGAGGCGACAGTATTAAAGGTAAAACAGTGACCATTTCAGGATCAGGTAATGTAGCACAGTTTGCGGTCGAAAAGGTTCTTCAGCTCGGCGGCAAGCCGGTAAGCCTTTCAGATTCCAATGGTACTATATATGATGAGGATGGCATTGACGAAGAAAAACTGGAATACATTAAGTTGCTTAAAAATGTATATCGCGGAAGAATATATGAATATGCAGATAAATATGGTGTTGCTTATTATGTAAATAAAAAGCCATGGAATATTAAATGTGATGTGGCATTACCCTGTGCTACACAAAATGAGATAAGCAGTGATGATGCAAAAAACCTGCTGAAAAACGGATGCTTTATTGTTGCGGAAGGAGCTAATATGCCATCTACTTATGAAGCGGAACATCATTTTCTTGATGCAAAGATACTTTATGCTCCGGGTAAAGCAGCCAATGCCGGTGGAGTGGCAGTGTCAGGACTTGAGATGAGCCAGAATAGTATGATGCTTTCATGGACACGCGAAGAAGTTGACAATAAATTAAGGGATATTATGCGTAATATCCATGAAATGTGTGTAAAACACGGTAAGGAGAAGGATGGCTTTATCAATTATGTGAAAGGAGCAAATATCGGTGGATTTGTAAAGGTGGCTGATGCTATGATATCACAAGGATTAGTATAGTTTGAAAATAAAGCCTTAAAACTTGATTTTGCTATTAAGAGATGCTATAATAAGGAAGAAGCACTTGACTATCCTGATGAATTTTCCATCTGGCTTAAGCTTCCGGTTTATTCCGTAAAAGGTTGACAGCTTTACACATTATTTTATCTTTTTTTTCGTTTTAAACAGCAAAAGAAGATAAATACATGAGGCACATTTTTATTTTATTTATGCTGTTGCTAATCGTTTTAGGATCCTCAGGCCAGCCAAAAAAACGAGATAAAGTAAAACGTAAGTACCGGAAAGTTGAGCAAGTCAATAAAATTCTCCCGGGTGGCGTTTTTCATGGAAGGGTAAGGGATATTAACAGGAAATCTTTGGCAGGGGCCTGTGTGGAGGTAGAAGATTTAAAACGGAGAGTTCATACAAATGCAGAAGGCTGGTTTCTTCTTAAAAATTTGCCTCCTGGGCGACTTCGTATTAAAATTTCATATATTGGTTACCGTACTAAATATTTTGATTATTATGTGCAGGCTGGACAGAATACTCATTATATAGCTCTCGATCAGGATGATATTCACATGGAGCCATTGACAGCTATTGCCCAGAAAAGGGAACAGCATATACCTGATGTTCCGATGTCTCTTTCTTTAGTTTCGGATTTATTTGCAGAACAGGCGGGTGTAATTGATTTTGAAGGACTGGCGGATTTAATACCGGGTCTTTATTATGAATACAATGGTGCCGGTAATTCAGCTTTCAATATTCGGGGTTCAACAGGAAATTTTGGGTTTCCGTGCTTTGCACCCCAAGTTGCGGTATTATTTGATCGGGTTCCACTGGTGCCGGGACACGGATATTCGGGAGAACTTTTTGATATTGAGCATGTGGAAGTGCTTAAAGGTTCCCAGAATTCGCTTTCCGGAAGAAATGCATATAACGGTGCTGTTCATTTTATAAGTAAAAAACCGGGTAAAAATTTAGGCGGATATTTAACTTCAGGTGGGGGAAATTTTGGAAATAAGGAATTACAGGGAGCTGTTGATCTTCCTGTTGCTGAAGATATTCTGTATATAAGGACTGCCGGTTTTTATCACAAGCGTAATGGTTATGTGACAAATAATGCGGGTGTAAATTTCAATGGTAAGAACTCCCACGGCGGAAGACTGTCGGTCAGTTTGCTGCCCGCATATAATCATCAGGTTAATCTGCAAGTTAATTATCAGAAATTTGATGAACCAGGTAAAGCCTTTATGAACAAATGGTATCCATCTGAAGAGGAGGATAATAGTTTATTCAGTTACTCTTCAATTATCAACACAGGTGAGCTTTCAGGATATGAAATGAAATTGATGGATGTAACTTTAAATTACAGACTTTTCAGGAGTGAAAATGATTACTGGACTTTTATAAGCTCATACCGGAAAACAGATGCCTCTTCAGCATGGGATGCGGACGGAACGGAATTACCCGGTCTGTATATGGATAAGAATGCAAATGCTAAGCTTTTCTTTCAGGAGATAAGGTATAATTTTTCGAGGATAAGCCGTACCAACGGTTCTATAGGTATAGATTACAGTTATGGATGTCTCGGCGGGACACAGGGACTCTTATCAAATGACCAGTCGGTTGTTGATATTTTATTATTTCCGGGTAACTTTATACTTCCCCGAGAAAGTTCTTTATCCGTATTTCCACAGCCACTGAATCCGGATCCTTTTACAGGCACTGACATGTCGGGTACCCATAGCGAAGAGTTGTTCAGAAAAAAATCCGGGTGGTCGGCACAAGCTTTTATTGATTTTACCCATCGGCTTACCAAAAAAATATTTTTTACAGGGGGTGCCCGCGTCGTTTATGACCATTTCAAATTAACAGGCGAATCAGTTTTTGTTGACGGCCGGCAATCCGCACTTGGAGGGCTTTTAGGGACTTCCCCAAATCTTTTTTACAGTCCTTTCGGAACTCACACTATTAATAATAGTTTGTCATTTACCGGGAGGGCTGGTTTTACATATAGGTTTAATGAAAATGCAAATTTTTATTTTCAGGCTTCCCGGGGCAGGAGGCCGGAGGTTTTGCAGTTTTCCATGACAGGATTTTCCCGTGTGTCTGATCCGGAGAAAGTTAATAATCTTGAGGGCGGAGCTAAATTTTCATTTTTCAGGAGAATTTATATTGAAGCCAATGGTTATTACAGGCAGCATAAGAACGTACAGACTATACTGTGGAAGATGGATCCCGATGAGGGATTGATCGGCTCCAACGGGAAGGCTGTTTCTTATGGTGCGGATGCGGGACTAAGGGTGGCTTTGGCTAAGGGAGTGGACTTGTTTGGTAACTATGCATGGATGGTATCTTCTTTCGATTCGACTGATGTGAATGGTCTGGATTATATCTATGCGGGGAATAATTTTGCACTGGCACCTGAACATAGCTTTACGGTCGGTGGTAGTTTGAGTGTTAATATATTGCCTGCTATACGGTTTTTCCTGGTTCCCTGGTATTCATGGAAATCACATTTCTGGTTTACTGAAGCCAATGTAGCCGGACTGGAGCAGTTTGTCTATGGAATTTTGAATATTAATACGGGACTGGAACTGGCTAAGCCAAATGTTATTTTGAGTATATATGGAACTAACTTGTTGGAACAGAATTACATTGTCAGTGCCGGTCATTACGGTGGATTACTGGGGCTGCCTACCTTTGTGCCAGGTCCGCCGGCGATGTTTGGTGCAAGACTGACATGGAAGTTCTGAATTGTTATTATTTTTGTAACGAACAGAAATAAGGAAAAATTATGTCAAAAATACTTGTAATAGATGACGAACGGAGTATAAGAAATACCTTGAAGGATATTTTGGAATATGAGAAATATGAAGTCGACCTAGCCGAGGATGGTCCAAAGGCTCTGGAAAAAGTTAAAAATACCGAGTACGATATAATTCTGTGTGATATTAAAATGCCTGGCATGGATGGTATTGAGGTTTTGGAAAAGCTGGAGGAACATTCACCCGATGCCCCTGTTGTTATGATATCGGGACATGGTAATATAGATACGGCAGTTGAGTCGATAAAGAAAGGAGCTTATGATTTTATAGAAAAACCCCTCGATCTTAACCGTTTGCTTATTACTATAAAAAATGCAATGGATAAGTCGACCCTTGTTAATGAAACGAAGATATTAAAAAAGAAGGTCAGCAAGAAGTATGAAATTGTAGGAGAGTCAAAGGCTATTAAGGATGTTATCGGGATGGCCGACAGGGTTGCACCGACAGATGCCCGTGTATTAATAACAGGTTCGAACGGAACAGGGAAGGAATTGGTTGCCCGCAGGATACACGATATGAGCAGCAGGTCTGATGGTCCTTTCGTGGAAGTAAATTGTGCTGCAATACCTTCAGAGTTGATTGAAAGCGAGTTATTCGGTCATGAGAAAGGAGCCTTTACATCAGCCATGAAACAGAGGAAGGGGAAGTTTGAGCAAGCTACCGGAGGAACCCTTTTTCTGGATGAGATAGGTGACATGAGTCTTTCTGCCCAGGCGAAAGTGCTAAGGGCTTTGCAGGAAAATGTTATTTCGAGGGTTGGAGGTGACAAGCATATAAAAGTTGATGTGAGGGTAGTTACAGCTACGAATAAAAATATTACCAAAGAAATAGAGGAAAACCGCTTTAGGGAGGATTTGTACCATCGTCTGAGCGTTATAATAATTCATGTCCCTGATCTTAATCAACGTCTGGAAGACATTCCACTTTTGGCTAACCATTTTATCAGTCAAATATGCGGTGAATACGGCATGTCCGAAAAGTCAATCACCGATAGTGCCATTAAAGAGTTGCAAAAAATTCACTGGACAGGGAATGTGCGTGAGTTTCGGAATGTTATTGAGCGTTTGATAATTTTATGTGACAAGAAGATCACAGGAGAAGATGTAAAACAATATGCTGCACCACTTAAATAAAGTTTGTCTGTAAAGTCCTCTGACTGCCTTATTTTTTAACCTCCGAATTTATTTAGCAGGGCTTTGTCCTCATGGCCTCATTATTTATTCAGTGGGGCTCGCCCTCAAAATGGTCATTACGAATAGCAAACTTACATTTGCAGAGTTTCAGTGAACTTTCTAAATCAGACTATTGAATTTATAAACAGACACTAAATGAGCTGGAATTGTAACTGACTGTCCTCCTGCGTCCGGTCCTGTATTGTTTGACACTTTTTGAGAGTATTAAGGTGTCAATGGCGGTTCGTTTTTATCTTAAAGACTCCCATTCATTGTTTTCCTTATCCTGTATATAGCTTTCAATGTGACGGTCGCGTTTTACCTCATAAATATCTTTTATGGTGACAATAATTCCGGTCTCAAGAACCTTTCCAAATTTATCGTTTATTGCTGTTCCGAAAGTTTTCATTGATGGGGAGAGGTTCATGTAAGCATTTATCAGCGGCGGAATATTTTCTCCGTAATCCCTCACTGATTGTACCAGTATACGGTAATTTTCGCTATAATTTTTTCCGCTAAAGATTGATCTCATTTTTTCTTCATCCATTTCAAACTTTACAGGTTTTTTGGGATAAACAAGATTTTCTTTGTCAAGAAAATATTTTCTGAAAAAGTAATGGATAAGGTTGCGTGCTTCGCTATGAAAATGTGTATACATTGTTACCTTGCCAAAGAAATATTTTATTTCAGGATGATCGACAGTCAATGCACCGAGTCCGTCCCATAAGTTATCGAGAGCAAATAGTGCTTTGGCTCCCGCTTTACTCGATTGGTAAATGGGTTGAACAAAAGAACGTCCCAGTTCCATTGTATGAGGTAAATATTCATCTACAAATTTTTTGGAAAAATTAAATAAACCTGCTGTGGCCATGTTAATTTCATTTGTTTTGGGGTTGAGAGCCTCTGAACCACGTATGAACCTGTAGCCGCCTAAAATAGTCTGTGCCTCAGGATCCCAGACAATTAGTTGCTTGTATGGTATCTCTGCTTTGTCGTAATCATCAATATCAGTATCTTTACCAGTTCCCCCACCGGCATCCCGGAAGGAAAGTTCACGCAACCTTCCTATTTCATGCATTATAGCGGGAGAATCATGGTAAGTGACTACATATATTTCGTTACCGCCTTTATTTGTTTTTCTCAATAATTTTTCAGGAATGAGTTCTGCAATGATTTCTTTCTTAGGTAGCGGTGATACAATATTCTTCATATGAGTAAAATTAAATATTTATAAAGGTATTCCCAATAGAAACCGGGATAACTCATAAATTTTTTATGGATAATTTCGTGTGAGTCCACGATCACGTTTGTTTATCACAATAGTTTTGTTTTAATATATTTTTCTCATTTATACCTTAATTTCAGGAACTAATTTTTAAAAAAACAGACTACAAAATTAAAAAAATACATTTAGAATGTTCTGTGTATTTTTTATTTGTTTAGTAACTTTTATAATCCTGCCCCAAATATATCATTCAGGCGAACCGTAAGGGTCAAAAATCAACTTTTGCCCTTATTCTTCCTGCAAAAATTTTGATTAATAAAGTTTATGGTCACTTAATATTTGCCGGTAACTCATATACCATATCTTTGACCCATTTTGCCCATTCTTTATGGGTTTTTGATTTACTTAAAGTATTACAGGGGATAGGTTTGCCGAAGTAGATATAAACATTTGTATTGCGATGCCTCATTGTTTCATCAGGCAGGAAAAACATTTCAAGGTTCCATCTTATGTGTAAAAATTTTCTGATTTTAGCCAGACGGTAAAAGCGATTGGAATTCCTGCCCCCGACAAATACCGGTATTACATCCCTTTTATATTGAAGAGCTTTGGATATAAAATGCTTCTTCCATTCCAAATCAACTATTTTCCCTTTTATCTTTCTTGATGCAAGTCCTGAAGGAAATATTAATATTTGTGCGTCAGATTCGTAAGCTTCAGCAAGTAATTTTGCAGCTTCGCGACTATGTCCCCCGTGTTTGTTGACAGGAACAAATATTGATCTCATTTGTGGAATGTTTAGCAAAATATCATTGGTCAGAAATTTGGGATTCCCAAGTTTTTTATCGACAGCTTTCATAAGCAACATAGCATCGAAACCTCCCAGAGGATGGTTGCTGGCAAAGATGAAACGCCCCGAAGAGGGAATGTTTTCTATACCGTAGTAGTTTTCTTTAACATTGAACTCTTCAATAACCTTGTCGACGAAACTAATACCCCTTAAATGGCCATATCTTTTCAGAAGGTCATTGATAAAATCAATATGCAGTATACGGTTAATGTAACTATATACGAACCCGGGTATCATTTTCGCAAGTCCCGGACTTTTTGATGCGAATACTTCCCTTATTTTTATAGGCTTGAATGAGCCTTGTTCATTATCTTCCACAACAATATTTTTCAGTTAAATTAAACAAAAATGGTTTGAAAAATTAAAACTAACAAAATTAAAATAAAATATTGTCGGGTAAAATATGTAGTGTAAATGTTAAGTTAGAAAAATGGCATGATTGGCAAAGATTATAACTTGATATTTATAATAGTTATTAACCGGTGTTGATAATTTTGTTTAAAGGATATAACCGACTGAAAATCTGTTAATTATTTTATACTCTATACTTTGAATCACGTGTTTTTAACAGGTATTCAACATTTTTTCAACAATGATTTAATTTGTAAATTAGTGTAATAAAGTGTAATAATGTGTAAAATTTTGGAATAATTTCATAATTTTACTTCGTTAAAGCATTTTTTCGGGGAAAATGGCAGAATTTTCAGGTACATATAATGCAACTATTGACGATAAAGGTCGCATAGTGCTTCCTTCTTTGTTAAAGAAGGAGTTGGGTGAACTGTCCTTAGAACCATTGGTAATTGAGAGGAATCTGTTTAAGGAATGTCTTGATGTTTATCCTGAGAGATTTTGGAGGGACCGTGTTTCTGCCTTTAAAAGTACCCTGGATCCTTTTGATGAGGAGGATGATGCATTTCTTCAGTTTTTTTATGAAAATTTCATAAAGGTGAGTATGGCGGCAAACGGACGGATTAATATTCCGGCTGATTACCAAGCCTATGGAAAGTTAAAAAAGCATGTCCGTTTAATCGGGATGGGGCTTTCAATTCGTATTTGGGATACAGAGGAATATGAGAGTAACCGGATGCATAAATCAACATTTGCCAAAAGGTTTAAAGAAAAAAGAAGAAAGCTGTAGAAAAAATGGAACATGAGTATCACATACCTGTTATGCCGGAAGAATCGATTAAAGGACTTAATCTTTTTACCGGCGCAATAGTAGTAGATGCTACTTTCGGTGGCGGAGGCCATTCGCGTTTGATCCTTGACAGGATTGGCAGGGGGAAACTTTTTGCTTTTGATCAGGATAAGGATGCTGCATATAATGAATTCAAAGATGACCGGTTTTTTTTTATCAGGCATAATTTCAGATATCTGAAAAATTTTTTGTGGTTTTACGATATTTCGGAAGTTGATGGAATTATTGCTGATCTTGGAGTTTCCTGGCATGATTTCGACAAGCCTGAAAGGGGATTTTCATTTCGTTTTGATAGTAAACTTGACATGCGTATGAACAGGAATGAACCTGTCGATGCTGCATGGATAATCAATAATCATCCCACTGAAGCACTGATTTCAATTTTTAAAAGGTATGGTGAAATAAGGAATTCCGCCAGACTTGTTGATGAAATAATAAAATACCGTTCCGCCCGGCCAATAGAAACTACTTTACAGCTTAAGAAAATAGCCATTAATTGTGCTCCCCGGGGAGGGGAAAATAAATATATGGCTAAAGTTTTTCAGGCATTGCGCATTGAAGTAAATGATGAGATAAATTCTTTGAAGGATTTTTTAAAAGCATCCCTCGAGCTGTTGAAATCGGGTGGAAGGCTGGTTGTGATCACATATCATAGTCTTGAAGACCGGTTATGTAAGAATTTTATGAAGACAGGAAATTTTCAGGGTAGTGTGGAAAAAGATTTTTACGGAAATATTAAAAGTCCTTTCAGATTAATAAATAAAAAAATAATTACACCTTCTCCTGCTGAGATTGAGAAAAATCTACGGGCAAGGAGTGCGAAATTACGAATTGCTGAAAAAATATAAAATGGCTGAAGAGTACAAAAGAAGCAGAAAGAAAAACGGGATGAAATCGTTTCTTGGAGGTACTATCCTTACCGATGAACGGTTTACGCGTCAGTTGCCCTTTTTGGGACTGCTGGCATTTTTTGCTTTGGTACTGATCACTAACCGTAACTGGTCTGAACGTACCATAAGGCATATTGAAGTATTAAAAGATTCCCTGGAAGAATTACGTTCAGAGTCAATTACTCTGTCGGCTAAAATAATGGATGCCAGCAGGCCTTCGGAGGTTATTGAGAAGGTGGGCGAGGCAGGTTTAGGATTGGAAGAGCCGGACAGGCCTCCCAAGAAAATTATCATTAAAAAAAGTAAATAAGAGTGGATATAAGAAAGTCAATAGTATCACGTATAGCAATAATCTATTTTATCCTGCTGATATTTGGATTAGTAGTGATAATTAAAATTATATCTGTTCAGAAGATTAAAAATGAACGCTGGGAGGAAATTGCCGGGAATCTTGAGAAAAATACAGTTCGTATTAAGCCTGAGCGAGGCAATATTTGTGCTGAGGACGGTAGTGTACTTGCTACTTCTGTTCCTGGTTATTATGTGAGGATTGACCTGGCAGCAGAGGGGGTGAAGCGGGTTTACAGTAATGAAAGCGACTCGCTGGCTTATTACCTGTCTGCCTTTTTCAGGGATGCCCCGAAAAGTGAATACAACCGTAGGCTGAATGCCGCTTATCGTAAAGGAGATCGTGGATTTATGCTTACTTCCCGGAAGGTTGATTATCATGAACTGCAGAAAATTAAGAAGTTTCCCATTCTTCGTAGAGGACGTTTTGGAGGTGGTATGATTATCGAACAAGAGAACAAAAGGATAAATCCTTTGGGTGAACTTGCACTCAGAACTATTGGTGACCTGAACAAGGGAGCTTACGGAGGAGTGCATGGTAATATAGGCTATACCGGTCTGGAGGGTGCTTATGAACAATATTTGAAGGGAATAGAAGGTATAAGTTATCGTGAAAATTTATCAGGAAGATGGATTATTCGTACGGAGATAGATCCGCAAAACGGAATGGATATAATAACGACTATTAATATTAAATTACAAGATATAGCCGAGAATGCCCTTCTGCGACAACTTCAAAAAACAAAGGCGGACTGGGGTGCGGCAATACTTATGAAAACAGGGACAGGCGAAATAAAGGCTATTGCCAACCTTGGCAAAGAAAATGGCGGTTATTTCGAAAACTATAATTATGCTATGGGACATGCAGGCTGCTATGAACCGGGATCAACCTTCAAGCTGATTTCTTTAATGGCTGCAATGGAAGACGGACTGATTGATACGAGTGATGTCTTTGATACCGGTAACGGCATTTGGAAATATATGGGAAGAACAATTTATGATAGTGACTACAGGTATGGCGGGCATGGCAAAATGACCGTCAAACAGATATTTGAGAAATCTTCTAATGTCGGCGTAGCTAAAATAATCACCTCTTGCTATGAAAAAAATCCTGAAGATTACGTTAATCGCATATATGATTTCGGTCTGAATGAACCTCTCGGATTGAAGATAAAGGGGGAAGGAGAACCTTTTTTTAAATATCCGGGTGATAGTGACTGGTGGAGTACAACACTCGCATGGATGTCTTATGGCTATGAGTCCAAGATGACCCCGTTGCAGTTACTGACATTTTATAATGCTGTTGCTAATGACGGCTGTATGGTAAAACCCATGCTGGTAAAAGAGATAAGAGATAATGGCATTCTTGTGAGGCGTATGAGGACTGAGGTACTGAATCCTATGATTGTTACCAGGGAAACACTTGGAAAAGCAAAAAAGATGCTCGAGGGAGTATGTAAAACAGGTACCGGCAGGAGTCTTAAAAATTCATGGTTCAAAATTGCTGGTAAGACTGGAACGGCACAGATAGCAACGGGTCAAAGTGGTTATCAAAAGGGTATGTATCTCGCTTCATTTATAGGTTACTTTCCAGCAGATGATCCCGAATATTCTCTTATCGTAACAATTAATAATCCACGCGGTGGAGTATATTACGGAGGATCGATAGCGGGTCCAGTGTTTAAAGAGATATCCGAAAAGGTCTTTGCCGCACGTCTTTTGTTTGATGAGGTACCTGAAGAAGAGGTTCCTGCTGAAAATGATGATCTGCCCAACATTAAGAAAGGGAAACGGGAAAATATTATAAGGATTGCAGAAGAACTGGGGATTGATAATTTATCGGGCCATCCGGCTTCCAGTCTGGTGAAAGCAGAAAAAGTCAATGAAAAAATTGTCATCTCTGATATTGAAGATACTAATGGTAAAGTGCCTGATGTACGTGGTATGAGTGCCAGCGACGCGGTTTTTATACTTGAAAATGCCGGCCTCAGAGTAAAGATTAAAGGAGTGGGCAGGGTAACAGAACAGTCGCAGAAGCCAGGTACAAAGATAATTAGAGGTTCTTATGTTTATGTAATATTAGGTTGAAGATGAGACTAGTTGAGTTATTGAAAAATATTAGTTACATGGAATTGCACGGATCAGTTGAGACTGATATCGGGTCAATTGAAACCGATTCAAGGAAAATCCGACGTGGGGGAGCTTTTATAGCATGCAGGGGTATGCAACATGACGGTCATCAGTTTATCCCGGAAGTGCTGAAGAGCGGGGCAAAAGCTGTTTTTTGTGAAATTTTTCCCTCTGACATGCCTGATGATGTCACTTTTATAAAAGTTGCTGATTCAGTTTATATAGCGGGAGAGCTTGCATCTGCCTTTTATGATTTTCCATCGGAAAAAATGAAAGTAGTAGGTATTACAGGAACAAACGGGAAAACCAGTATTGCGACCCTGCTTTACCGGCTTTTTATTTCTTTGGGATATAAAACCGGACTTATTTCAACAATTTCTTACATAGTAAACAAAAAAGAAGAAATTGCCACTCAAACGACACCTGATCCCCTGAAAATTCAGCAACTGATGTTTCAAATGGTAATGGAGGGCTGTCAATATTGTTTTATGGAGGTAAGCTCACATGCCATTCAACAGTACCGTATCGGGGGAATTATATTTGCAGGGGGAGTATTTACCAATATAACTCATGATCATCTTGATTATCATAATACTTTTGTTGAGTACCTGCGTGTTAAGAAACGTTTTTTCGACCAACTTCCTCCTGCAGCTTTTGCACTTATAAATATTGACGATAAAAACGGAAGGGTGATGGCTCAAAATACAAAAGCCAAAGTAATTACATATTCTAACCGGTCAATGGCCGATTTCAGGTGTAAAGTGCTGGAATGCCATTTCAACGGAATGTTGCTCAGTATTGGCAACTATGAAGTGTGGACCCGTTTTGTGGGTAATTTTAATGCATCTAACCTGCTGGCAGTTTATGCAGTGGCTGTTACTCTTAAACCTGAGGAGGACAGAATACTGGCAGTATTAAGTAATCTTGAACCGGTAAGGGGCAGATTCGAGACAATAAGGAGTATGGACGGCAGGCTTGCTGTTGTTGATTATGCTCATACCCCGGATGCTTTGAAAAATGTACTTAATGCTATTACAGGTATGCGCTCGGGAAATGAACAGGTAATAACTGTAATTGGTGCAGGGGGTGATCGCGACAGGACCAAGCGGCCTGAGATGGCAAGGGAAGCTGTTGTAATGAGTGATAAAGTTATTCTCACTTCCGATAATCCGAGATCAGAAGATCCTGCTGGTATCATTAAAGATATGGAAGCAGGTATAGAACCTGAATTGAAAAATAAGGCTGTTACGATTGAAAACAGGAGGGAGGCAATAAAAACAGCTGCCCTTATAGCTAAGCCTGGTGATATTATCCTGATAGCAGGGAAGGGACATGAAGATTACCAGGAAGTGAAGGGGGTGAGGCGACATTTCGATGATGCGGAGGAGATAAAGAAATGTTTCGGAGTTGGATAGGAATGGAACGCTAATTTACGCGGATGATAATTTGGATAATAGATTAACCCAGATAAGGATGGAACATTGATGAACGCGGATTATAATTAGACGCAGATAAGATATGATAGGGATGAAACACGGGTTAAGCTTGTAGTAAAAGTAAGGTAAAAAGTTATGATTTATTATTTGTTTGAATTATTGGAAGGATATGATATCCCGGGGATGGGAATGATACCTTACATTTCGTTCAGATCGGGAGCGGCTATCATTTTGTCGCTTCTTATTACAACAGTATTTGGAAAAAAATTGATAAAGATATTGCAGAAGAGACAGATCGGTGAGGAGGTTCGTGATTTGGGACTGGAAGGGCAGAAACAAAAGAAAGGAACTCCTACGATGGGAGGGCTGATTATCCTTTCTGCTATAATTATCCCTACACTATTATTTGCCAGACTGGATAACATTTATATTATACTCATGTTAGTCACCACTACTTTCCTGGGATTTATAGGTTTTATAGATGATTATATCAAAGTATACCTTAAAAATAAAGGTGGTTTAGCGGGAAAATTCAAGATCCTTGGTCAAATTAGTTTGGGATTATTTGTGGCGGCAACTCTGTTCCTGAGTGACGAAGTAAAAGTGCGGCAGCATATAAGAGATTCACACGGGGAGGATTTAAAGGAAGTTGTTATAGACCCTGAGACAGGGATACAAAGTGTTCGTTATGTTACTAAAGATATAAAATCTACCGTTACAACAATTCCTTTTGTTAAAAAGAATGAGTTTGATTACGCATGGCTGGTTTCCTTCACCGGTAAATACGTAAAATGGTTAAAATGGATTGTTTATGCACTGGTGATAATACTTATCATCACTGCTGTTTCCAATGCAGCTAATTTAACTGACGGACTGGATGGTCTGGCGACAGGAACGTCTGCTATCAGCGGTGCAACACTCGGTGTACTTGCTTATGTGAGCGGTAATATTATTTATGCCGATTACCTCAATATTATGTATATCCCCAATGTTGGTGAGCTGACAATTTTTGTTGCTGCTTTTATAGGATCTACCGTTGGATTCCTTTGGTACAATTCATATCCGGCACAGGTTTTTATGGGCGATACAGGCAGCCTTGCACTGGGAGGTATTCTGGCGGTATTTTCAGTTATCATCCGCAAGGAAATATTAATACCCCTTTTGTGCGGCATCTTTCTTATTGAAAATCTGTCGGTCGTTATTCAGGTAACATGGTTTAAATATACAAAGCGAAAATATGGTGAGGGTCGCAGGGTCTTCCTGATGAGTCCTATCCACCATCATTATCAGATGAAGGGAATACCCGAAGCAAAAATAGTGACGCGCTTCTGGATTGTAGGGATCATTTTAGCGGTTGTCACAGTAGTAACTTTAAAAATCAGGTAAGTTGGAAAAAAGAATTGTCATACTCGGTGCAGGTGAAAGCGGAATTGGCTCTGCTATTCTTGCTAAGAAGCAGGGGTATGGTGTGTTTGTTTCCGACAATTCCATAATAAAAGAAAAATATAGGAATGTCCTTTTGAAGTATGGTATTGATTTTGAAGAAGGAAAGCATTCAGAAGAGAAAATACTTAGCTGCGAAACAGTGATAAAAAGTCCGGGCATACCTGAAACAGCTTCTTTGATTCGTAAATTAAAACAAGCTGGTAGAAACATTATCTCCGAAATTGAATTTGCAGGATGGTATAACCGGGCAAGGACTGTTTGTATTACGGGCAGTAACGGAAAGACAACAACTACATTGCTACTTTACCATATTCTGAAAAATGCAGGATTAAATGTTGGCCTTGCCGGCAATGTCGGAAAAAGTTTTGCATGGCAGGTAGCTACTGAAGAACATGATATTTATGTCGTTGAACTCAGCAGCTTTCAGCTCGACGATATGTTCAGTTTCAAGGCAGATATAGCTATCCTGCTTAATATTACCCCAGACCATCTGGATAGATACGACTATGATCTTAGAGGATATATTAATTCAAAATTCCGGATAATTCAAAATCAAACCGCAGAGGATATTTTTATCTATTGTGCAGACGATGAGATCATCACTAATGAGATGAAAGGAAGGGATATTAAACCTGTCTGCATTCCTTTTAATATAAATACACCCAGCTCCTGCGGAGCGGGCATTTCAGATAACAAGATTATTATTAATTATAAACAAAATCAATTCAGTATGTTTATTCTGGATTTATCATTACAAGGGAAACACAACACTTATAATTCTATGGCAGCTGGCATTGCAAGCATGGTCTTAGAAATAAAAAATGAGCAGTTGAGGGAAAGTTTGGCTGATTTTAAAGGGGTCGAGCACCGGCTTGAAACCTTTTTAAAGGTTCATGGAATTGAGTTTGTGAATGACTCAAAGGCAACAAATGTAAATTCTACATGGTATGCACTCGAAAGTATGAATAAACCTGTCGTATGGATTGCCGGAGGCATAGACAAGGGGAATGATTATTCCATGCTTATGTCGCTTGTAAAAGAAAAGGTCAAGGCAATAGTATGCCTTGGAAGGGATAATTCAAAGCTCCATGCCGCCTTCGACCGAGTTGTTAAAAATGTGGTGGATACATCGGGTATGGAAGAGGCGGTCAAGGCTGCATATTATCTGGCCTGTGACGGTGATACTGTATTGCTTTCACCTGCCTGTGCCAGTTTTGATCTCTTTGAAAATTATGAAGACAGGGGAAATCAGTTTAAAAAGGAAGTAAGGAATTTATAATTTATGGTATTTGCTGAATCAAAAATATTCAAAGGTGACCGGGTAATATGGATAGTATTGATGCTGTTATCATTACTGTCACTGCTCATAGTCTACAGTTCCACAGGAGCTTTGGCTTACCGCGAGGCTTCAGGTAATACTTTGTATTTTCTTATCAGGCAGATATTTTTTCTGGGGGCTGGACTGGGACTGATGCTTGTAATGGTAAATTTTCTGTCAGTTAAAATTTATTCTATCCTTGCAAATCTTCTGGTATATGTGAGTATAGGATTTTTATCGGCCGCAGTGGTAATGAAATATTCAGGCATGACCCATGGTACCGGAAGGACACTTGATCTCGGTTTTATTTCTTTTCAGCCGGCTGAGCTTGCAAAAATTTCACTGATAATGTTTACTGCTAAAGTGTTAGGGAAAAACCAAGGCAAAAGGAGCCACTTAAAAAAAGCTTTTATAAAGATTATAGGTCATACGGTGGTTGTTTGCGGATTAATATTTGTTTCTAACTTTTCTACTGCTGCTCTGCTTTTTGCAACAATCCTGACCATGATGTTTGTCGGCCGGATATCTTTCAAGAATTTATTTTTTGTAGTCATTGCCGGTTTAATCGTTGTTGCTGCTTCTTATTTTGCGGCAGACCGATTCCCTAATGTCCCTGCACGAATCCATACTGTGAAGGGGCGGATCGACAGATTCATTTATGGCGATCCGAACTCCGAAAAAGGAATTACACAGGCCGATTATGCAAAACTGGCTATTTACGAAGGAGGTATCCTTGGTAAGGGACCAGGTCGCTCTAAGGTGAGTAATTATATGGCTTCAGCCTATAATGATTTTATTTTTGCAATTATTGTTGAGGAATATGGTCTGATTATTGGTTCACTTGTAATATTTCTCTATCTGATTTTCTTTTTCAGGAGTGTTGTCATTGTCCGGAAGACAAACCGGACTTTCCCTGCTTTTCTGGTTACAGGATTAACATTGATGCTGGTTTTTCAGGCTATGATAAATATCGGTGTTTCAACCGGTGTTTTACCTGTAACCGGACAGCCATTACCATGGGTCAGTCTTGGAGGTACTTCACTCCTTTTTACATCAATAGCATTTGGATGTATATTAAGTGTGAGTTATCAGAATATAAGTAATACTGAAGCACAAAAGCCTGCTGTTCAGGTGAATGTACCAGATGAAGATTATGAAATGAAAAAAATGTGAATATTAATAGAATTAAACCCTTTGGTCAATAACCCTTAGGGGGGCAATCCTAAGAGTAAGGTACCCTAAATTGTTGCTGGGGCGTTAAATTTTTAAAAGTATTCCAGTAGCAATCCTAAGAGTAAGGTATCCTAAGGGTAAAATTCAATGATAAAACTAAATGAACATTGAGCGTATAATAATAAGCGGAGGAGGCACCGGGGGACATGTCTTTCCGGCTCTTGCCATTGCAGGTGAGATCAGGAAGAGAGTACCTGATTCTGAAATTTTGTTTGTAGGTGCGGCGGATCGTATGGAGATGGAAAAAGTGCCTGCTGCAGGCTATAAAATTATTGGTCTGCCAGTGATGGGATTACCCAGGAAGGCCGGTATCAGTATGCTTAAGTTTGTGGTACGCCTGTTAAGAAGTTACAGGCAGGCGCGAAAGATCATCACTCAGTTCAGGCCACAGATTGTTATCGGTGTTGGAGGATTTGCCAGTGGTCCGTTGTTGCAGGCTGCTGCAGGCAAGGGGATTCCGTATCTTATTCAGGAACAGAATTCATATGCAGGCATTACTAACAAAATGTTGAGTAAAAATGCGGAAGCTGTATGTGTCGCATTCGATGGAATGGAAAAATATTTTCCACCGGATAAAATAATATTGATAGGAAATCCCGTACGTGAAGACCTGATTTCTAATCAGTCCGGTAAAGATGAGGCAATAAGTTTTTTTAAAATAAAAGAAGGTAAAAAAGTTATTCTTATCATGGGAGGAAGTCTGGGAGCCCGTTCTTTAAATGATGCAGTAATAAATAATCTTGATAAAATTGCTGAATCAAGGAAGGTGGAATTTATATGGCAAACAGGTTCCATTTATTTCAGGGATATAATTTCCCTGCTTAAAGATAAAACTCCTGAGAATCTTTATATCCTTGAGTTTATTTCACGGATGGACCTTGCTTATGAGTTGGCCGGAGTAGTTGTTTCGAGAGCCGGGGCTGGGGCTATTGCGGAACTCAGTATTGCCGGCAAGCCGGCTATCTTTGTTCCCTCCCCCAATGTGGCGGAGGACCACCAGACAAGAAATGCAATGGCACTTGTTGATAAAAAGGCAGCAAGGATGATACCCGATAAAGAAATAGGTGAAAAGCTGGTTCCCGAAGCTATAAACTTGATCAATGATCCGGAAGAATGTAGAAGGATGTCAGAAAAAATCCGTATACTGGCCAGGCCGGATGCAACAAGACATATTGTGGATGAAGCAGAAAAAATATTAGAAAAATGGAAAGCCTTAAAAACATAAAAAATGTCTATTTTCTAGGAATTGGCGGGATAGGCATGAGTGCACTTGCCCGGTATTTCAGGTTTACCGGCAGGAATGTGGCAGGCTATGACGTCACACGCACAGATCTTACCAACACTCTTCAGTCGGAGGGTATTGACATTCATTATGAGGATGATATAAGGTTTATCCCGTCCAACTGGAATCCGGCGGAAACAATGGCGGTTTTTACACCTGCATTGCCTGATGATCATAATGAATTGTCGTGGTTCAGGGATAAACCTATGGCTTTATTAAAGAGAGCAAAGGTGTTGGGATTAATATGTAATGAGAAGAGTTGTATTGCTGTAGCCGGCACCCATGGAAAAACAACGGTAAGCACAATGGCCGCAACTATAATGGACAATACCGATACAGGTTGCGGTGCTTTTTTAGGGGGTATTTCCAAAAATTTTGGCAGTAATCTGCTTCTTCCCAAAGAGGAGTCCCCATGGATAGTAGCCGAAGCTGATGAATTTGATAGATCGTTTTTGCATTTGCAGCCTCAGATAGCGATAGTTACTGCTTTGGATGCGGATCATCTTGATGTTTACGGTGACAGGGGTAAAATGGTTGAAGCTTTCGGCAAATTTATTTCCCAGATAAAAGAGGGAGGAAAGCTGCTTTTAAAAAAGGGTATTGTTCTGGATACAAAAAAATCTGATGCCAGTGTTTATTATTATTCACTAAAAGATCAGGCAGATTTTTATACGTCTAACCTTAGACAGATAAGTGATCCCCCTTATTACCTGTTTGATTTGCATACCCACGGTGGAGTTATTTCGGATTGCAGGCTTTATTATCCGGGATTGCTAAATGTGGAAAATGCGGTAGCTGCTGCAGCTCTGGCATATTTAGCAGGGGCTTCATCAGAGAATATTAAGATGGGACTGGAAAGGTATCGCGGTGTTATTCGTCGTTTCGATGTAAGGTTGCATAATAAGGATTTTGTTTATATTGATGATTATGCTCATCATCCCGAGGAGTTGAGGGCGGTCATTACTTCTGTAAAGGAATTATATCCCGGGAAAAAAGTAACCGGCATATTTCAGCCACATTTATATAGCCGCACGAGGGATTTTGCGGCTGAATTTGCAGATAGCCTCAATCTTTTGGACGAAGTTATTCTTATTCCAATATATCCGGCACGAGAAGAACCCTTACCTGGCGTTACTTCCGAAATAATTTTTGATAAAGTGAAGCAGCCAAATAAATTTTTGTCGGCTAAAGAAGATGCAGCGAAATTATTGGCGAAACATACTGCCGAAGTGGTTCTCACACTTGGTGCCGGTGATATTGAAGGGATTGCCAGTCAGATAATAGAAGTTTTAAGAAATAGAACAGATGTTACGTAAATTGTTACATATCATTATAGTTTTGCTGTCGGGAGGATTTATTTTGGTAACTCTCTCCTTTTCCGCCAGAGAAATTAGAAATGCACCCTGTCGTGATATTGAAATAATATTCAAAGAAGATGAACTTATTAAAATAAGCAAAGATGAAATTATGCACCTGGTAAAAGCATCTGATGATAATATTATTGGCAGGGAAATAAGAAATATAGATGCTGATCATATTGAAAAAGAAATAGAAAAACACCAGGCAATACTTAAAGCGGAAGTTTACAAGGTAACTACTAAGGATAGTTTATCCTATTCGGGCATCTTAGGTGTAAGAGTTATGCACAGGATTCCGGTAGTGAGAATTATGTCATCGTCAGGCAGTTATTATCTTGATAAAAATGGCAGGGAAATACCGGTCTCGGGGAATTATGCAGCTCATGTAATTGTGGCTACAGGATATTTTTCAAAAGAATTTGCAAAAGAACAATTACTGCCTTTTATTCTTTATATTGACAGATGTCCTTTTTGGAAAGCCCAGATTGAGCAAGTCCATGTGGAAAAAGACGGAGATATTCTTTTAACCCCCTTAATCGGTAGTCATCTGATTGAGTTAGGATCTCTTGAGTACTATCAGGAGAAGCTGGTTAATATGCGGGCATTTTATGATCAGGTTTTGGTCCAAAATAATTGGAATAAGTACAAATTGATAAGTTTAAAATATAAAAATCAGGTAATAGGAAAAAAAAGATAGTTATGGCTTCAAAATCAAATTTTTTAGTGGTTATTGATTTAGGCACATCAAAGATAACAGCTTTTGCGGGCAGGCAGGATGCAGAGGATGGAAAGATTGAAGTTATCGGAGCGGCAAAAGTACCTGCCTGTGGCATTAAACGTGGAGTTGTTCTTAATATTGAAGAAGCTACCAAATCTGTCAGCCGGTTATTAGACAAGGTGTCTGACCAGACAGATGGTCAGATTGAAAAAGTGGATATAACGTATGCCGGTCAGCCTATGAAAATACATGAACATAAAGGTTACAGATATACTTCGGATGAAGGGGTAGTTACAAGAGAAGATATTGATGAACTGTTTGAGGAAGCAAAGAATCATCATATTGACAAGGATTATGAAATTCTTCACATACTGCCCCAAATGTTTGTCATCGACGATGAACTCATGGAAATAAATCCCATAGGGGCTACAGGCAAAAAGATTGAAGCCACTTATAAGCTTGTAACTGTTCCGGCTGTTCATCTGGCAAATATTCGCCGTGTGCTGGAAAAATCGGGCGTTAAAGCGGGTGATGTAATTTTTTCACCTTTTGCTTTGAGCGAGGCAGTATTGACAGATGACGAAAAAGAGATAGGTGCCGTTTTGCTTGATATTGGTGCAGGAACTACCAAGATGTCAGTTTATAATGATGGGATAATGGTGCATACTGCTGTTATACCTTTTGGTGGTGACGTTATCTCAAAAGATATTAAAGAAGGTTGTTCTATATTGTCGAAATGGGCAGAGCAACTTAAGGTTCAGTATGGCGAGGCACTGGGAGATTTTGCCGATGAACAAAAAATTGTGACTATACCGGGACATAGTGGATGGGAACCCAAGGAGATTTCCTTTAAGAGTCTGGCATACATAATTCAAGCCCGGCTGGAAGAGATAATCGACAGCGTTTATTACCAAATTGAGAAATCAGGTGCGGTGGAACAGGTTGGCTCGGGGATTGTAGTTAGCGGCGGCACAGCCGGACTCCGTAATTTGATATCTCTTGTTAAATTTCGTACAGGTATGGATGCGAGGATAGCTTTTCCGGTTTTTCGTCCGAAAAGTAATTCAAGAGATATATTACATCCTGATTATTATACTGCTCTGGGCCTGTTAAAATGGGGACTTGCAAAAGACGGTTCTATGCCCAAAGTAAGAAGGAAAAAAATGAAAAGGAAAAAAGAAGGAGGCTTCTCCCCCTGGTTGAAAGGGGTAGTACAGGGAGTTTTGGATTATGTGGACGATGACGAGGATATTGTAATGAATTAAATATTTATCCTTAGGGCAGAATTTTATACCCTTAGGGTAAATTATAATAGGGTAACTTATAATAAGTTCTTAAATTTTTAATTAATTTATTTACAGATAGTTATAAAATTTTAAATACTTTAATGATATGACCGAATTAGTTAATTTTCAATTTCCGCGAACTTCATCTTCCATAATTAAAGTTATTGGGATAGGTGGAGGTGGCTGCAATGCGGTCAGTCATATGTTCGAAGAAGGTATTGCAGGAGTAGATTTCATTATTTGTAATACTGACTCTCAGGCGATGGAAAACAGTCCCGTGCCGGTTAAAATTCAGTTGGGGGTTACCCTAACCGAAGGAAGAGGTGCGGGTAATTTGCCACAGATGGGAGAACAGGCTGCACGTGAGAATTTTGAGGATATCAAAAAAGTCTTAAAGGAAGACACAAAGATGCTTTTTATTACAGCCGGTATGGGAGGAGGTACCGGCACGGGAGCTGCACCTGTAGTGGCCCAACTGGCCCGTGAACTTGATATTTTAACCATTGCAGTTGTCACTGTTCCTTCCCCTGCCGAAGGTAAAAAGCGTTTTGGCCAAGCTATGGAGGGTATAGAAAAGCTTGGTAAGTATGTGGATAGCATGTTGGTGATCAGTAACCAGCGACTACATAATATTTTTGGTGATTTGCCTGCAAGAAAAGCCTTTAAAATGGCAGATAATATTGTCGCTACTGCTGTTAAAGGAGTTGCAGAGATAATTACCCTTCATGGAAATGTCAATATTGATTACACAGATGTTTACACCGTGATGCATGACAGCAGTGTGTTTATTATGGGCACAGGAGTTGCATCCGGAGAAGACCGTGCAATGAAGGCTGTAAATCAGGCTCTTGAATCGCCGCTTCTCGACAGTAATGATATTTACGGAACGAAGAATATTCTTCTGAATATCATTTCAGGAAAAGATGAGATAACTATAGGTGAGATCGGGGAGATCATTGAAGTACTTCAGGAGCGAGCAGGACAAGAGGCTGACATTATCTGGGGTAATGGCTATGATGAAGTTTTAGGCGAGAATGTAAGCGTGACTATCCTGGCAACTGGATTTGTCACTAACCCTAGTCATCTTTTGCAAACTAAAAAAGAACCTGAAAAATATAAGTTGGAAAGGGAAGAATGTGAAGAACAGGAAAAAGAAGATAAAGAAAAGGAGCCTGTTTTTTCTGAGGAAGAAACGGAAAATATTTTTTTTGAGATAGAGGATAGTCGACTATATAAAAATACGGATTCCAGAGTTGAGAATCCGGCTAAGGATAGCTCTGTTAAGAATAAAAAAAAGTCTGAAAAAGTATTCTTTTCTCCAAAAAAGAAACGTAAGAAAAAGAAAAAAGAGGTTGACGAAAGAGTTTCTGAAAGCAATATCGATAACTGGTTCTATAAAAATTTCGGTCTGGGCAAGTTATTTGAAGATGACGACCAGCCTGTTAAAGAATGAAACAGAGAGGAACTTTTTTTAATCGTAAAAAGCATGAATATGACAGAAAAAAATGCAAATTTCACGTTTGTTGAAAATCCCGGCACAGACATAAAAGTAGTAGGAATTGGAGGGGGAGGTGGAAATGCTGTAAATTATATGTTCAGGCAGGGTATCCGTGATGTGGATTTTGTTGTTTGCAATACGGATTCCCAAGCTCTGAATAACAGTCCCGTAGCCTCTAAAGTACAGTTAGGCGCATCATTAACCCAGGGGCGTGGAGCAGGCAATAAGCCGGAGATAGGCAAACAGGCTGCCATGGAAAATATTGAAGATGTAAAAAAAGCTTTATCAAAGAATACCAAGATGGTCTTTGTGACAGCCGGAATGGGAGGAGGTACCGGCACGGGAGGAGCACCCGTGATTGCTGAAGCATGCAGTGTAGCTGGTTATCTGACTGTAGGCATAGTTACCATCCCTTTCAGGAATGAAGGCAAGCGAAGAATTAACCAGGCAATAGATGGTATTATGGAACTGGAGGGTCATGTAGATGCATTGTTAGTAATAAATAATGAACGTATAAGAGAGATGTTTGGTGATTTCGGCATTTCCGAAGCTTTCTCAAAAGCTGACAACATCTTGGCTACGGCGGCGAAGGGCATTGCAGAAATTATTACTGTGCCGGGATATATAAATGTTGATTTTGCTGATGTGGAAACGGTTATGCGGAAAAGCGGGCTTGCATTAATGGGAACCGGTATTGCAAGCGGGGAAGACCGTGCCACAGAGGCTGTTGAGCAAGCTCTTAATTCGCCATTGCTGAATAATAATGATATCCGTGGGGCAAAAAATATTCTACTTAACATAACTTCTGGAACTCAGGAAGTTACAATGGATGAGGTAGGTAAAATTTCAGATTACCTGCAGAACCTAGCCGGATTTGATGCTGATCTGATTTGGGGAAACGGTAAAGATGAGTCACTGGGTGAAGAAATTTCAGTTACCCTTATTGCCACAGGCTTTGGAAAAAGTTCAATTCCGAAGATTTCCGGAGAGCGGAAACAAAGAAAGGAAGTACATCGCCTTGATGATCAAATTTCTTCTAAGGATAACCATGAAGCAAAAATCACAAAAAACCGTAATTTCTTATCATCCAGCCAAAAAAAGATCAGTTTCAGTGAAGAAGCTCATAGTAATAAAGAAGAAACGGAATTTGAGTTTCTTTATCCAAAGACTGCCCATGACAGGAAGAAATTTAACGAAAACGCTAAGAGGGATTATTCTTCGGTAACAGATGAGGATCTGGAAGAGTTAGAAAATGTCCCTGCCTATAAAAGAAGGCACTTGCGAATGAATGATCCGAAATACAAAAATAAATTTTCTAATTATTCTGTGACGAAAGAAAATAAAATGACCGATAAAAATTCTTATCTTCATGGACAGGTTGATTGAATAAAAATAATTATTATGGCACTTTTTGAACAGATTAACAATGATTTGAAAGAGGCTATGAAAGCCCGCGATAAAAAAAAGCTTGAAGCTCTGAGAAATATTAAGAAAGTAATGATCGAAGCGAGGGCGGCAAAGGGAGCAGGTTCGGAACTAACCGATGAAGAATCGCTTAAGATTATATCTAAGCTGGCTAAGCAGGGAACTGATTCTGCAAACATTTATAAAGAGCAGGGGAGGGATGACCTTTATCAGGATGAACTTTACCAGGTGAATATTTTTAAAAGTTATCTGCCGGCTAAATTAACCGATGAGGACTTGACAAAAGCTGTTTGTGCTATCATCGAAAAAATGGGCGCCACTTCTATGAAAGATATGGGGAGAGTAATGGTTGTAGCGACTAAAGAGCTGGCAGGAAAAGCAGAAGGAAAAGAAATTGCAGACAAGGTAAAAAAAATTCTGTCGTGACAGGCTGATTAGATTCTGTCGATTAGTCCCGTGACCGCATCATGTTTACCTTAGAAATGATAATTTACGATTAGTAAACTCACATCCGCAAAGCTAATCATCATCTTCGTCATCCGCTAATTGATCAGATATATGATCTAGGTCCGAGTATTTATCTTCGTAATCCTGTTTAATTTCATCCTTAAGGAATCCGTTATCATCGAAATCATCGTCTTCATCGACAATCGAAACAGCTTCATTTTCTGTCATTCGCAGCATATAGTATTTATCTTCGGTTTCAAACGGAAGGGCAGTAACTTTTATACCATTTTTATCGAAGAAGTGAATAAGATTATCAGCAAATCCATCAGAATAAACTAATTTAATCTGCTCCTGAAGACTTTTATCAAGTTTGTTGTAGTCTTTAATAATCTTAGGTTTATCGGGCGTCTTAGGTTTATCGGGCGTCACCATAGTAATATTTTTTTCAATTAGTTATTTTTTACGTTGAGGATATTTATTTGTTTCCCCTTTTCATTAAATATTTATCCCTTATCAATTAATTATAAATTTGAACAGGTTGTAATTATCATACTCGTATAGTAAAATCTTATAAATCATTATCTTTGATCAGGTTTTGATTACAAAATCTAATGTTTGTTTTACTATGACAAATAAATATTTAACTTTTGATATTTCCAAAAGAAAAATAGATTTTTATACAATTTTTTTGCGTCTTATTTTTCCATAGATGCAATTTTTGTCTTTGCACCAATAACACTGATTATATTGTTTTTTGCAATTAGCCCCAATTCCGGTAATTCCACTTACAGATTTTACGGGACTCATAAGTGAAGAACTTGAGAGTTTTATTCCGCAGAAATTTTCCGGGAGTAGTGAAAATAATTTGTGTTGTTCTGCAACGCTCCATTCACAGTAACCCGGGGAGAAGGATGTAGAGATATTCAATCCTTTTACTTTAGCTTCCGATTCTATTTTCCCCCGGATCAATTCAACAGCTTTCTCTACCGTTACTGTTCCTATCAGGTCTCTTATATATAATCTGAACTCTTCATTCTCTCCGTCTTTCAATTTTTTAGGATCCGATATATCATGTCCTGCTGTGCATACAAACAATGCAGCAGAAGTAGATTCTTTTAGCAGGTTTATTGCAATTTTGCCGGGGTGAAAAATTTGATTTTTAATTCTCAGCAAATGATCATCCTGATTAACACTAATATCATCAAATATGTCAAAGCCGCCTTTGATGTTGCATAGAGATGGTGCCCCCTCCAGTTCATCTTTTAGCCATTCCGGAAAAGGATAAGGCGATTCATTAGGTTCAAACCCCATCAAAATTTCTATATCTTCTGCTTTAATATCCAGCTCTTCAAAAGTGAATTCAAATATTTTCATCGTTTTAACAGTCTGTTTTTATTTATAAAATGTGATTTAATACCCTGACCCTTGGGGCGGGAATTGGTACGTTTGCGTAGCAAACTCCATTTGATAATTCTGACCCCCGGGTAATTTATTTTTCAAGGTGGTCGCAATTTGCGACAACATCTTGCGATATTTTTGGCAAATGTAGTAAAATCTTAATTTTTGTATGCCTTTCCATGATGGCTGATAATAAATTTTAAAAACATATATACTACCTTGCTCCAAAGTATATAATTTTATCTTAAAATTTAAAAATTTACGGATTTAATGGTTCTGTTTACAGGGAATAAGCTACATATTTATTACTTTTATCAAAATAATTTTAACATACTAAATCATTACCAATGAATTCATTTTTCCAACAAACAAAATCGAGAAAAGAGTTTTTCAGGGATCTATCTATTCTTACCGGTATTGCTATTCTTCCCGGAAGTTTTTTGTCATCATGTAAGGGTGCGTCCGGCTCAGGAATGCAACTGGGTTTAGTAACTTATCTTTGGGCAAAAGACTGGGATATACCGACTATTATCAAGAATTGCACTGAAGCCAATATACTTGGCGTCGAGCTTCGTGTGGAACATGCCCATGGAGTAACCCTTGATATGAGCCAGTCAGAGCGAGAGGATGTAAGGAAGCAATTTGCAGACAGTCTTGTTGAAATAGTTGGCATGGGAACCAATCAGCAATACGACTATCCTGATCAGGAGAGGTTGAGGGAGTCTATTGAAACTACTAAAAAATGGTTACAGTTAAGTAAAGATATTGGCGGTACAGGGGTAAAGGTCAAGCCCAACCAGTTTCATGAAGGTGTTTCTCACGATAAAACCTTGGAGCAGATTGGTAAGTCACTCGACGAACTGGGGCGTTATGCACTGGACATGGGACAGTTGATCAGGCTTGAAGTTCATGGCAGAGGTACACAGCAATTGCCTAATATCAAAAAAATTATGGATCATGTGACCAATAAAGGAGCCAGAGTTTGCTGGAATTGCAATGACCAAGACCTTGACGGTCAGGGGATTGAGTATAATTTCAACCTGGTTAAGGAATATTTTGGAGATACGGTTCATATAAGGGAGCTTAATGTTGGTGATTATCCATACCAGAAGCTTATGGATATGTTTGTTGCGATGAATTATAAAGGATGGATTTTACTGGAGTGCAGGACTGATCCGGCAGATAAAGTTGCAGCTTTAAAAGAGCAGAAAAGAGTTTTTGAAGAGATGGTAGCCAATGCCCAAGCTAAAGTTTAGGGTTAAGTGATCAAATATTATTGGTAATTATAGATTCAGGTTTCTGTTCTTGCAATAATAACTGAAATAATTAATTTCGCGCTTCATATTATATAAAGGCCACTTTAGCTCAGTTGGCAGAGCAGCGCTCTCGTAAAGCGCAGGTCGCGGGTTCGAGTCCCGTGAGTGGCTCAATCATAACAATTATTATTGTTCAATATGCTTGAAATCAATGGTTTCAGGCATTTTTGTTTTAGATAGAACCTTGTTTTTACCCATAATTCTGATCCTTACAGGTGTCCCAATCGAGACCTGTTTGAAAAATGTCAAAATAGGTCTCGGCAGTAGCTGTAAATAATTGATTACTTTGCAGTTGATTGCATTCTTTTGCACCTTAATAATAGATAAAATGGTAGTATTTTTGTAGTATTAATCGAGACCTAAATTTATTAGTTATGATTCAGAATTTTACAGTAAGCTTTCAATTGAAAAAGAACAAGACCAGAAGGGACGGTAAAGCACCTGTTTATTTAAGAATTACCCTTGATGGAGAACGATTTGAAAATTCAACTCATCGTTACACAGATGCAGATAGTTGGGATCCTGTTCAGCAAAAGGTGAGAGGAAGAAATGAAGCAGCGAAAATTATTAATGAGTACTTATCCGGTTTAAGAACCGATATTGGAAGGTATTATAATAAATTATCCGATTCTGGAAAACCTATTTCTATTGATAGCTTCAGAAGGAAATTTAAAGGTGACAGATCAAATCAGTATACCATCTTACAGGTTTTTGAGGAAAATAACTCTCTGGTAAAGCTCGAACAAGATCAAAAGTATGCTGCGACAACTGTCCGGCAGTATGGAACCACACTTGAAAGATTAAGAGATTTTTTAAAGAAGGCTTATAATGCTGATGATCTTGAACTTGAAAAGCTGGATATTAATTTTATCCGGCGGTTTGAAATATATCTCCGGACTGAATATAAAATCGGAACGAACACAACAATGAAATATCTCAAGCAGCTTAAAAAAGTAGTGCATTATGCTATGGAACTTGGTTATTTGGGAAGAGATCCATTTTTTGGATATAAAACTGCATTTAAAGAAGTTTCAAGAGGTTACCTGACTGCAGAAGAATTGAAACGAATCGAAACAAAAAAGTTACATATAAAACGGCTTGACCAGGTCAGGGATATTTTTGTATTCGTCTGCTACACCGGTTTCTCATATTCTGATCTGAAGATATTAACTCCTGAAAGTGTGGTTAAAGGAATTGATGGAAAGAACTGGATTATATATGAGAGAGGAAAAACAGGAGTAAGAGCCAGCATTAAAATTTTACCAACTGCCCAGGCTATCATTGATAAATATAAAAATGACCCTGTATGTGTTATAAATAATCAGCTATTACCTGTGAAGAGTAATCAAAAGCTTAATTCATATCTTTCAGAGCTGACTGCGCTTTGTGAGATTGATAAACACATTACGATGCATTTAGGAAGACATACCTTCGCTACCACAGTAACTTTAACCAATGGGGTTCCTATTGAAACCGTACAGAAAATGTTAGGCCACAAGAACCTGTCGACCACTCAAATTTACAGCAAAGTCGTAGATACTAAAATATCTGAGGATATGGAGAAGTTATCAAAAAAGATAGGATGATTTTGTTTTTATATATTATTTCATCTTAATAAGTGTTTTTATTCGATATAATCTATTCAAGATCGTCTAAATACTATATATGGTAAAGATTTATTTAACATTTGAAGAATTTTGTCAAATTTAAGTTATAATTAGTATATTAGATATTTACAAAAAGATTCCATTAGTGTCCATTAAAAATCGTTAACAAAATGAATAAAAAATATTGCTATTCCCAAACAACTAATAATCAATTAGTAATGGATCTTTAAAATATATCATACTATGTATTTATATCACTTTTCAATTCAAATCGACACGCTGAACATATACGCTAAGTTCCCTATAAATAAAGGGACACAGAAGATTATTAAATAATTTAAGTGGACACTACTGAAAAGATTCTTTAATTTTTAATTAAGATAGAAACCAATGGAACATGATAATTATTATAACCTTCGTGAATTATTATCACAAAAAATAGAAATAAATCAGCTTGATGATGGCAATCTATTTGTTAATGAAATTCCATTAAATGATTATGAATCCGAACTAGAATTAAGATGTTCTCATTTTATTGGTGAATGCAATCGTAATATTGAAAATTATAAAGAAAGTATACCATTTGTGCACCGAGAGCTGTATAATTATCGATTAAAGATATCACATAATTTTAATAGGGAATTTCATATAGATTTTAATGATCCTCATAAGAAACTTGATTTTGAACTTTTTAAAATTTCCGAAAAGGAATTTCCAACAGCTTTTACTGAAGCAATTGAAATAAAATTTGATACATATCTATTTATCTTAAGTTTTTTGGATAAAACTATTAATAATTTAATTCCCCCATATCGATCCTCAACTAATAAAATTCATCGTAAAAAAGCATTACCTCAAAATTTCTATTTAAACTTAACTGATGAACAATTTATAAAACTATATCAAGAACTTATGGCAGGCGGAATGTTAAATGAAGAGACATCTCCTGATATTTTTATTGATATCTTTTCAGGAAGAAAAATTGAAAATAAAGTTATTTGGAGAGATGATATATATTCTTTGGTCCTTTTTGTTCGCTCCATTAACAAAAAGAAGTGTTTTGGAAAATATTTATGGGGTGGAGTTTGGGAAATTGTAGCTGACCGATTTAAACCAAAAGATAAAGACTATTATACCCCCAATCAGTTAATAAAAGCAAGTAAAACAAAAAATAAGGACTATACTTATGTGGAAAATATAGCTTCATATGTTTATGACCTTGTATACAATAATGAATACGAATATTAGCTCAGAAAATATTATTTCAATTCTTTTTTAATCATCTCAATTTTAGTTAATTATCAACATAATGCTCGGATTTTTACTAATATCCGAGTTCGAGTTATTGTACTTTTGTACAATAATTTTTAAAATTTTTTAATAATGAGAAACATTTTAATTTTTGACCCAGATGAATTCTGGGAGCAGTTTGATGAAAAAATTAACAAACTGTTAGCGGGGAAGGAAAAGAATACCCCTAAATGGATGAGATCCGCCGATGTGCGGGAGTTACTGAATATTTCTGATTCAACATTGCAGTCAATGAGGATCAGTAGGGCTCTGCCAGCATATAAGCTGGGGAATACTTGGTTTTACAAGTATAATGAGATTATCGAAGCATTAAACAATGGAAAAATTAAGAGGAGGTAAAATGCAAAATTACGACTGGTATTGGAAATTTTCCAAGATGAATGAATTGTTAGTTAACATAACTGATGATGTTAAAGAATTGAAGGCAATTATTAAGCCAGAGCAAGAGTTATGGGATAATGCGGATATTATATGCAACTGGAAAGTAAGTAATAGGACACTCGCTGAATGGCGAGCTAAAGGATTAATTGGTTTTGTACAGATAGGTAATAAAATATGGTACACACGCGAAGCGCGTGAGCTGTTTTTAAGCAAGTATTATTATAAATCTAAACTTGAGGAGAATAAAGATGGAGAAAAGAGTTAGTTTTTATAGAAATTTTGGAGATAAAGGAGAAAACGTAAAACTGTCAGAAATATTGGAAGCTATTAAAACAGAGGCTTATAAGGAGAGAATTCTTATGTTGCGGAGTTTAGGGGATGATGAATATGGGAAGGCAAAAAGAAGCCTTCCCCATTTTACACCATCAGGAATATTTAAGGAAGGAAGAAAATCTGATAATTTAATTGACTATAGTAAAATAATGGTTCTAGACATCGATAAAATAGGGGATAATACCAAAATAATTCGCAATAAAGCATCGCAGTTCGATTGTGTAATGGCAGCTTTTTTAAGCCCAAGTGGCAAAGGTGTTAAAATTTTAATTTATACAGATGCTTCTGCTAAAAATCACGAGCAGGTATTTAATAATGTAGTTGAATTTTTTGAAAGAAAATTAGAAGTTAAAATTGATACTTCAGGTAAAGATATTTCAAGAGCATGTTTCGTTTCCTGGGATCCGGACATGTATATAAATGAGGACTGTGGTCAATTTCATATAACGGTTACTGAGGTGCCGGAATTTTCAAAACCAATTTCGACAGATGCTCTATTTGAACGTGCAGTTCAATTTACAAAGCAAAAAGAATCGTATTATAAAGGAAACAGAAATAATTTTATACATCTATTGGCGAATAATTGCAATCGGATGGGTATCGATAAATATACTGCCGAGAGTGGAATGATACTAAAATATGATTTGCCCAAGAAAGAGATGAAAAGCACAATAGACAGTGCTTACAAGAATTTTAATGATTTTGGAAGCTATTCACATGGTTATTCTATTCCAACGATTACATCGATTCCGAAATATGAAGAAAGTACTGCAACAAGTCCTTTCATTACTGCAAGAAAACTATTTGAAACAGAAGCCAATGAAATACCCTCACTTATTGAGCCTATATTTCCAAAAGTCGGTATTGTAGCTGTTGTAGGATCGAGTGATTTAGGGAAAAGTACATATTTACGTCAAATGGCCTTTCAAGTAGCTTATGGCGAGAAGTATTTCGTTGGTAATAAAATTAATGCAACACATAACCGCGTGATTTATGTAAGTACCGAAGACGATGAAGCATCAATCAATAAACTTTTGAAAATTCAGTTTGGCGTACCGGATCATTTGGAAAGGACAGAAAGACTCAAATTCATTTTTGAAATTGATGATTTACTTGTCAACCTGAAAAAAGAAGTTACCGAAAACCCGGTTGATTTAATTATAATCGATGCTTTTGCTGACCTATATTCAGGCGAATTAAATGCGAATAACATAGTTCGTGGGTTTTTAAACGAATTTCGTGGGCTGGCAATAAAGCATAATTTGCTGATTATATTTTTACACCATACTGGCAAACGAACAGAACATGGTATTCCCAGTAAAAACAATGCTATCGGCTCACAGGGATTTGAAGCGAAAATGCGTTTAATGATTGAAATTAGGAAAGATCCAAAATTTGCAGATATCAGGCATTTATGCATTGTAAAGGGCAACTATCTGCCGGAGGAATTTAAATCGCATAGCATCGTTACAAGATTCAGTGAATATATGTTGTTTGAAAACCTGAATTGCAGGGTGCCATTTGAAGATCTGGCAATACCAACTAATAAAAATGAAATGCGCGAAAGAGCAGTTCAATTAAAAACAGAAAATTATTCAATCCGAAATATTACAGATATACTTAACAAAGAAGGCTATAAAGTAGGCAAGTCTAGTGTAGGTGATTGGGTGAAAGGAATGTAATTATGATGTCCGTCCAGATAATATAGGAAATGGACGGACGGACATGAAAGTTTATAAATTTATTTTTGAGAACCTGTCAATCCCTTTTGGCAGGTTTTTTTGTTATTCAGGTTTTTTCCTGAATTTTTTGGCAAAATCGCTCCGTAAATTTCCCAAACTGTAATAACGTTTTGATAGCATTCCTGAAAATGTAATTTCCAAATCTGGGGAAAAGAGAAAAAAAGTATCATAAACATTAGTGCTACCCGATCTTTGCATATTGAAAAAAAACATAACTGTTTGCGAGAATAATTTGTTAATGGATTCTGCCGTAATTTTTTCAGTCAATGTTAGGCCACCTTGAATACACCCATCCAACTCACAAACGCAGTCAACAAAACGCCAATTTTTGGGGACACTCTTTTCCATACCAGGATTACAATACAAATACAAGTCTTCATTAAGTTTGCACATAAAAATATACTGCCGACTTTCATCACCGTGAATCATTTTGGAGTTACCAACTCTAAAAAACAGTCTATCTCCTGCACTTAAAATTTTTTCATAATTATCTTGCCCGTACTTTCTTAAAACCCAATTCTTTTTTGCTGTTTCAGATAAAGGTTTTATAGGGGACAATTTTGGATCTTCCTTTATAAAAGCCTCTTTTTCCGCAGTGATAACATATTCCACTCCCTGTACAGGTATAATTCGCTGCTTGGTATTAACATCAATAAAATGGCCATGACTGTATTTGACGGTAAAAGTTTGAATTGGCATAATTATTCTACTAAAGCTTTTAATAAACAATCTTTTAGGTCAGTATAAAATTGGATATTTATTTTGGCGATCATCTCATCAGACAGGTCGTTTAATTGTCGTCGGGCATTAATTGGTATCAGCAAAGTTTTGGCCCCTTTCTCAATAGCAACTTCGGCCAATGTAACTGCATTATAAACCAGGTCAAGCGAACCACCTAAATTAAGTGAACCAATAACTGCAAGTCCACCTTTAATATTTTTTTCAATCATAGAACTACAAAGAGCAACAAGTACAGGCATTCCAATGCCGGCTCCACTCCTCGCTTTATCAAATGAACGAAGCTGAACAGAAAACTCATGTGCACGAGGATCTCTATCACCTACCAATTCTTTGTATTTGCTATATAAATTTTGTTCTGCATAACGCACACTTTCAGAAAATGGTGGAGGAATCGGACGATTTAAAACTTTTACTCCATTACCAGGCCCTATATTAACTTCAACTTTATATAATCCGGCAGCTTCATCTGAATCTCCAGCACCCAACGCCCAAATTTGACCGGGAGGTAAAGGGTCTTCTGCTATAGTCTGCTCACTGTGCAATTCAGGCGTATTTACAAAAGTTTCAATACCTTCTTCTCCGATGCGATAGCTGAAATGAGTATTCCTGAATTCGGCGGAACCAACTCTTTTCTGTTGTTCCTTTACACGCCTTCTGTATTCCAGTGCTATTTTTACTGCCCATTCCAGTAATTCATCAGAAACAGGGTCTTCAGGATTTGGTTGCATCAGTTTAATTAATCCATTCATTGTTTTTTGAACAGCAGCAGTATCACGACCACTTAAAGCTCCTCCAAAATCTACTCGTGGCAAAACCTGCGAAATTTTACTGATGTCACGCAATTTTGTCCAACATTCCGCCATAAAATCACTAACCAATCCAAAATGTTGTGTGAAATAGCTTTTATTCAACTTTGGGAAATCCCAGCCTGGAGTATAAGCATGAATGCGATCCATAAAAGCCGTATCATCCCTCATCTCCTTTGGCATAGGGCCAAAAAGGTGACTAATACGCTGTTGATGTTCTACATCCACATCGAAATTACCAACCATAACCATGCTTCCATCTGCCCGAATTGGTTCTTTCCCCCGACTAAATTCACCGCTTTCCATATAACCCTTCATGATATTGACACCATCTTTCTGATCAAATGATATCCCTGATATTTCATCAAAGCAAACAACATCATATTTGCACACTAACCCCCGTTCACCTGAAGCCAGGTTTACAAACATTTTTGAAACAGTAGTTTTCCCTCCTGATACAAGATGAGAGTAAGGTGAAATCTGCTGATACAAATGACTTTTCCCCGTTCCTCTGGGTCCTAGTTCAATCATATTGTAGTTCCGTTCCAGGAATGGAATCATTCTAACAAATAATGCATTCTGAGCCCTTTCAGTGAGAGCCGAAGATTCCATACCAACACTACGAATCAAAAAATCTTTCCACTCTTCCAGCGTAAAATGTTCTCTTCCCTGATAAAGGGCATCCAACACATTTCGTTTTGAAAGCTGTATGGGCCTAATAGAATTAACACCGAATGGTCTACCTCTGTTTTCTTGTGCAATGGCAGCATCATATTCAATTTCTATTTCTGCATAAAATCCACCCGTTAACATCCTGTCGTTTTCCGTAACCAATTGTTCACTGATACGCACATCATTTAGTAACAGGCTTGGTATTTGTGCAATATATGAATCTGACCTGGAATCCAACCGAGCGGTGATGATATCAATTATTTTAATTGTCCCTTCCTGTCGTGCTTTTGATTTAAAATATTCTTCTTCTCCTGTTCTTACTGTTCTGTTTTGTAGTTGACGCTTTACAATTTCAATGCCCTCTGCTATTTCCTCCGGATCATTAGTAGCACAATACCTACCCAATAAAAACTCAATGACATAAGTGGGAACCGGAAATTGCTTACGGAATTGATCCAGTAAATCCTTTTTTACAACATAGCCTTCAAAAGCCTTTGCTGCAATTTGGTCTATTTTGTCGAGCTTATTCATTTTATTCGCCAATAACAGTTTGAATTTTCTCTAAAATTACGCCTTTATTATCCGTAACTACAATAAAAGCTGCTTCATTTTCATGTGAAATTTCCTCTACAAACACCGAAATCTTCCCATTGCCGGATAATAATTTTGGTTTTGAAATGACCGATGAACGTTCATCATTGTACCGGGTACGAACATCTATAATGTATCCTTTTTCAACTCCTGAAACTTCAATGGTACATTTTAATCCAGTCCATTTGTGCTTGATATTTATATCCCCAAGCAATTTTTTATTTGATTCAACTGTAATAACCGGAGTCAAACATTCCTGCAATGAAATCCCACCATGAGCATATTCCTGATTGACTTTGAAAAAAGAGATTCCGGGTGCGTAAGCAATCATTACATTTTTATTCCAATACCAGGGAATATGTATTAATTCGGAGAGAACTCCTTCTTTTAGCACCGCACATCGTCCCCAACGTGTTTCAATGTGGTCCTTCGGCAATTTCTCTTTTGGCATCTTGCCGGGTATTAAAAGCCAACCATGGTCAGTAACAATCTTAATTTTGGGAATTCCAGCACTAAATATATCTTCGAGTTTTTCCTCAATTAATGCAAACAGTTCATCTATTCTGTGAACCAAACCAGCCTGCTCCTGGTGCCCATAATGGTCAATTTTCCCAAGTTCCATCCAGTATTTTGCATCAGGTTTAATCCCTGAAGTATTTTTTGCAATTTCATATCCTTTTTTATCCAGCTCCACTTCAAACTGGTGAGGCGTTAAATCTTTCTTTTTTGTTGTTTGTGGTCTGAAATCTTTGCAGTCACTATTAGTTGATATCTTTTTCGCTACCGGGGATAAAAATGGCTTGCATGTAGGTGTTAAGCTCGGAAGTGGAATAAACTGAGATTCAAATGTGGTTTTATATTGTTTTTTCTGAAGGTTGGAAATTAATTTTTTACCTAAATCAAAACGCAGGGCATCAATAAATAAAATGAAACTGGCGTCTTCTTCTTTCACCTGAAGGTCAGTAAAAACTTGAGAATCTTTTTCAATTATTTTTTGAAATCTTTTCGTAAGCTCTGTTATCCAGGGAGTGTAAATTACGATTAATGCAGCTTTAACTGCTTTTTTGTCTTTTTCTGATTTAACTTTCGACAATGCACTAATAGCAGCGTAATCAATTTCATACCCAACAGTCTCATAATAATTTCTAATCTCAGCGATGCTTCCAAAAGGATACCTCTGTTTAGTTTTTTCTACAATCTCTTTTAAAGATTTCAAGGCTATCCCCAAATCAGATTCTCCCAGGTCAGCCCACACCCATGTTCTGCGTTTGCTGTGAATTGAATCAAGTTTTGTTATTTTCTCTGCTGCTTCTTTAGGCAGAAGTTTGCCAAGTGAAATTAATTCTTCTCTTAAATCATTTTCCTGCTCATGATTAATTGTAGGCCAGCTATCTTCCGGGATAGAAAAAACGCCACCGATGCCTTCATCTTTTGGTTTTGCAATTGCCAGCAAATCTTTTATTTCAGGAAATTTACCCGGAGCCATTTTATAGTAGCCCCAAACTTTTATCCATTGCCCTTGCTTCATGCCTAATTTTTCAGCAATGGCTTTAATATTTTTACGATCAGGATGAAATCCGTATTTTGATTTGCACAGACTAATAAAAACTTGTTGTTTGTCAGGTTCCAACGAATTTAACCATTCATCACCTTTGCACATCCATTCAAGGATATTGTGTGAGACATTTGGGAAAAGTAATTCGTACAAGAAATCGGAATTTACATGAGATGGATACTGAATATTATTTCCTTCAGCCAATGTTTGCAGTGTTTTTAAAGCTGCATCTTTTGTGGCATTGTCCTGGTTCATATTCAGCGCCAGGCCTTCATCCTTATTTTGCAAAAATGCCATTACCGACCACTCTTTACCATTACGGTGTGTCCACAAGCTGCCTGTGTATTGATATTCCATAATAGGAGCCAGCAAAGGATCTGCATTCTCCAGACTTCGTAAATCACTTTTTGAAATTCCAGGCAAATAAATTACTGGTGTCTGGGTTTCATCCCAGTCAACCATCGGCAGGCTTCTGGCAACCATGCATTTTAACCAAATGGCGGGACCAGTTTTTCGTGAAGGCAAATATTTACCATAAACAAGCAATTCTGTCATTTCTTCTTGCAGTTTTGGAATAATGACTTCCCACTGTTTTTCAGGGTCCGGCCACAGAATTACCTGTGGCTTTACAAAATTACTACTGTCGTATTTGGCAGCTTGCCGGATGCTACTTATTAACCTGTTTGTAAAATGGTTGCTCATTTATTTTATTCCCTTATTTTTCTTTTTACTTCGTTTGTAAGGTGCGGAATGGGATTACCATTTTCATCTTTCAATTTATATTCATCATCCAAATCTTCGTAACGATTACACCTCTCCGGCCCCCAATGTGAATCGGGAGGATTTTTCCCCCGGTCTTTGCCCCATTTTATGTTGGGTCGTTTCCGTAAAATACCCGTCTGCATAAATGGATAAATGTTTAAACGCACACCATCGTTTAAATCAGGCTCCCAGCCAATGGATTGTTCTTCTGCAGACTTCCATCGTACAAAAATATCGTAAGGGGGCTCACCTTCCAGGATTAGTTCCAGTTTTTCCTTTAATTTTTTTGCGGCTGACAATAACCCTTCAGCACCACTTTCATTATCCTTTACTTTTAATTCGCATTGGCGAATCCAATCTCCCAGGTAGGTGTAAATCAACGTTTGCAGATGAGCTCTGTCTAATTGATGATAATTGACCAGCGCCGAAAAACCATCCTTCCGGCCATCCCATATATGCCAAATGAAAGGCCGGTTATTGAAGATTTTTAGATGTTGACCGAAAAAGTTATCTCGTAACCATTGTTCCAGATTTGTTTTTGATGAACCTGATTCTTTTAGCAGATTAGTAATTGTATTGTTGTCCCAATCCTCCTGCCATACTTCTTTAATGTAATTCCGTAGCCGATCTGCAGCAGGTTGTTCTCCGTTAACCGAGGGAATACATACAATGCCGTCTTCATCAGCAAGTTGATTAAATACCTGGATTTCACGAATGCATTTTTGCGCTTCACTGGATAACTCCATTTCTTTATCCAACTCAGCCGGCCATTGATATCCGAGTAGCCTGGATAATGCTACTTGCAAAGGTTGTTCGCTTTGCATTGGATGGCCATGAAAAAACCATTGGGTTGCCAAGTCAGTGTGGGTAGATGGAAAATATTCAGAGGAATTCCATTCATCAAGGACGATATTTACTTTAGTGGCAGTGGCATTTGTTAAACTTAGTTTTTGATCAAGTAATTTAATTTGAGTCTTGTATTCTGACGAGGAACAAAAATTCCAGATTTTTTTAAGATTATTTTCTTTTTTAGGTGTAATACAAATCAGGTTGTTATCATATTTTTCGCCGAAATAAGGCATTGCTTTCAAACCAATTCTTGTTAGTAAAATTCCTTTCTTGCCCCAAGAATTATTACCGCTTTCATGCATGTCATGTAACCTATCACGATTAATTTCGGCTAATCTGTGCAGCCTTCCATTGCCCCTTTCCCAGAATATTATATTTTCCTTACCATGAATTCCTGATTCTTCTGAATATGAATCAGCATATAAATCCCATTCATGAGATAGACGATTGATTTCCCAAAATTTAAAGATAAATGAACTGCGATCCCCAGTGATTAAACCTTGATAAGCATCTGCAATTGTTTCTAATATTATTCCTCTTGTATCAATTTGACCGAATGTAAATCTGCTATCGGGATTCTTTAGTTGTTCGTTTTGTTTATAAAAAATCGAAGAATTATCTTTTATCCCAATAATCTTATTAACTATTTTGTTTTCATTCTCCACATCAATTGTTAATACTTTCGGATCTTCGTCAGATTGGCTTTTTTTAATGGATAACAGTATAGGTTTCACAACTTCTCCTGTTATTTCCTGGAACGCACCAGAACCTAAACGAACAACAAAGCTCCACGAATACTTTTGTAACAACTTGGTTCTAAATCTTTTATATGAAGTTAAGAATAACCAGTTTTGAGGCATTACTGTTGATATCACTCCATTATATTTGCTCAGAAATAATAGTTTTTCTACGAAGATTGTAGCTAAGTCACTCTTGCTATCCGGATAATATTCCTCAAAATATTTAAACAACCAACCACTTTGTCTTAACCTTCCAAGAAAAGGCACATTGGTAATTAGTAAATCATATTTATTTGATAGTAAGGTACCTGATTTGGCAATTCCTGCAGCAGCAATTCCTCTTTCCCTTATATCAAAATCATCTTCATTTTTTAAAGCTCTGTCTAATATAAATTGTAGCTGATCAAAACTAGTAGAATAAACTTCTGATTTAATAATAGTCGGATCTAACAAACTTCCCAATTCAGGTGCCAACTGAAAATGGTCGTATAACAATTCCATTCCATTCTCCATTCGAGTCCTGTCATATTCATCATCAACATAGCTTACCAATTTCACCCAATCTTCCTTTTTCCCTTTGGGAGCTATCCCGCTGCAAGCAAGATTCAATTCAGGAAGTTCAATTACTTTACCATTAAATTTCCAGGCAGTTAAGGCCAGATTAAAAGCGGCAATCTGAGTACAACGGGGATCAATTTCCAATCCGTGTAAATTTTCGCTGATAATCTTTCTCGTCGCTTCTTCTTTTGTTAAATCCTCCTCAAAAATTCTTAGTGGAGTCATTACATTAAACAGTTCAACAATGAAGTGACCGGATCCCATACAAGGATCTAGAGTTGTTACTTCCTGGGTTGTATCCGGCCAGCCTTCAAATTTACCTGCTGCCGGTGTTCCATTGTCGAGTAATCGTAAATACTCGAATTCAACCGGAGGTTTTACATTTGGGTTCCTGTTTACCCACCACGCTCCAATTGTATTATCAATTAAAAAATGAACCATGTAGGGCTCGGTAAAAAGTTGCGTAACCGCAGGCAACTTTTCACCATCAATGTTTTCACCACTTTTATTTATCCTTTCTTTTTCAGCACTCTGCCAAAATTGGTACACCCATCCCAAACTATCATCGGCAACGAATATTTGTTCTTCAATACTTTCCAGCAATTGCTCCAGCGCCAATCTATCTTCGGTTGCATAATCCACCTGCATTAACGGGTCTTCTGGCCTGAATATAGCGGGTAACATGTAGGATGCATAATTGGCCGCTGCCGCCCATTTATCCGTATAACCTTCTTCTTTTGCAAATTCTTCACAGTCTTCAAATGAAACAGCTACCTGATGTTCCGGGTGGACTAACAGATTGTTGGCTTCCAGGAATTTGGCAAACAGCATTTTGTGCCAGTACTCATAGGCCAGTTCATAACTTAAATGTTTTATTTCTTGTTTCCCATTTATTATTTTATCCCCTAATAATCGGGCTTTTGAACGCAACCTTCTGCGCAATGCCCTTTGTTCTGAATCCATGTGTGAAAACGGTTCAGCATTTTCAACAGCCAGGTTTTGTAAGGCTTTTTCTGCACCCGATTCTGCTAGCTTCCGGGCCTTAACAATTGTTCGTTCAAGAAAACTGCGTTGTGTAGAATTAAGTGTCGACATGGTTTATTTTAATATTACATCGCCGTTATTCAGTAAATCTTTAATTTGCTTTCGCAATTCATCCAGATACGCATTCAACTCCGTTTCATTTTTAATGGTTCGTTTGGGCAGGACAAATGATTCTGCTTTTGGAGCACACAATACTATTGCTGCATCCACCGCATTCTGAAATTTATTGGGTAATGCAGAGACTTTATCTGCCCAGGCATCTAAGGAAATTTTATTCAGTTGAATGAGCAATTCGTTACTGTTATAGGCCTTAATTTCTGGTTTTTTTAAGGATGTTTTGCTCTACTAATATATGATGTTTGTCTTCCGGTGTGATTTTATCCCAGTACTCATTGCTCTGTAGTTCAGCCATCTTTACATCCCAAATTTGGTTGTACTTCTTTTTATAATCATTCAAAAGATTGCGAAGAAGTTCTGTTATTTTATCCAACGGATTCTGAATGGGATCGGGCTCTTGCAAAATCAACCGTTCATTGAGTATGGCATCAATTTCTTCCTTAACTGATTTCGTTTCTTTATTCTCAGGAGCAAACCGGTTTAATCCAATTAATAATTCCCATTCAGGCATCCTTTTATGTATAGTATCTGCCTGTTTTGTCCATAAATCAAAGTCTGTTTTTAACTGATCTTTATTTTCAAAAATCTTCAGCAGGCGTTCATTGCCGTCCAGCATTTCTATTTCATTAAGCAATGTTTTATCTACTGATTCAGGCTTTGGAGCATCGCCATACGTTTGCTCTGCCAATGTATTCATTTGTCGGAGAAATTCTCCTGAATGTTTTGATTCATCACCGGATTTGCAGTGAATTCCTATTTCTGTATATAATTTCCTGATTTGAATTCTTTCATAAGCCGTTAATGTAAAGCTTTCCTGTTTAAATGAAGCTTGAGCAATAGTACGTTGATTTAGATTAGTTTCCTGTGTTGATATATGGTCCGTTAACCGTAAAACCAACAACATGGCGTCAACTGCATCTTGCGACCAGCCAAATGGCGACTTCATAAAATTTGCTCTTATTTCTTTACCCTGTTTGCTCGAATTACCGATGAAATTCAATATTTCTGCGGTCATTGGGTGGTCTTTGGCTTCGTTTTGATAACCAATTTCTTTAAGCGCATCCGAGTTATTATTAAGGGCCCGCCTTACTGCTTTATTCCAATCGTTATAATCTGCTTTTTTAAATTCTTTAAACTGACGTATCGCAACACTGTCGAGTGACTTTTTTACATTCTCAGTCAAGGCACCTTCATTAATGTGGCTTCCACCAGCTAGGTATATCTTTGCTTCTGAACAAATAGAAGTGACAAATTCATCAATTTGAATAACGGCCATTCTCTTGCGGGTTTCCATACTTTTTCTGGCCTGTTCACCTTCAGGAGTTGAAGGGAGCCCTTTTTCTCCCAATGTTGCTTCTGCTGCCAGGAATTTTAAAATCTCTCGTTCAAGCTCTTGTTCCTTTACTTTTTTAATGAATATGTAAGCCAGAGGTTCTTCTGTTCCTTCTGCCCTGATTACATCCAATAATGCATTTTCATTTTCCATCCAGCCATCCCGGAACCAAATATTTATTTTATCGGCAATAATAGGTTTTTGCTCTCCATCGTACAAATGATAATCCCTTCGTTGCTTACTTTTGCCTTGTAAAATGGCAATTGATTTGAATTTACTGTTTAGATGGTTTATCAATTTTTCTTTTCGGAAATTATAAAGCTTTACATCGTCGTTTTTAATCTTATTTCTTTGTTTGGAAAACTCTTGTTCCCATTCAGCACCGGTTCGGGTTTGAAGTTTAAACTCATTTTCAATTGGAATGAGATGTTTGTCAACGCTAACCAAATCATCAATTAAGCCGCTTACCTTATTACGGAAATCTTCAGTTGAATTATTCAGATTGTCAATCAATAGATCGGTAATGACTTTTTTATTTGATTCCAACTTATAACGGGCGATATCTTTGGGTAAAAGGCCAATTAAAAATACAACCGATAATATTCGTGCTTTTAAGGCATCGTCTCCTCCTTTACTAAAATAACTTTCAATAGTATTGCTTTGGTCATTCAATAAAGAGGCATTCTGGATTAACTGGCTTTTTTTCTGCTCGAAAATAAAATCAGCCGGAATAATATTGCCTAGTTGTTTATTGGCAATCTCTTTGACGCTTTCATCTATGATTCGTAATTGACTCCTTAATTGTCCTGATGTGCCTTCTACGTCAATGGCCATTAGTACCCGCTTCCAAAATTTTCGGGTAGAGGGAAGAATGGGGTAATCTGCCACCATTGTATCTTTATCCGAGGTAACATAGCCGTATTCAGTTCCGTCCAAAAGCCTGGAAATTTCTCCAATATTTTGCTCCAGTTCCTTATCAATTTGAGTTATTACGGTAGTTTTTTTCTGCAATACTGTTTTTCTTGTAACTGTTTCAACATCCTGGTCGGTCAATGGAACTTTAACTGTAAAACGGCCCTGAAGCTTTTGTAATTTTGGTGTTCCTGTCAGGGCATTTTGCCCTGTACCTACCATGAGTAATTTTCCTTCAAAATTCTCGCAAAGGTCTTCTGCTAATAACTGAACATCAAGAACGCGATCTTCATCCGAACCAATAAATTGTTGAATCTCATCCAGTGCAACCAGAATGCAAGGAATATCATCAGCGAAATAAGGTAAAATCTGATGTTTGATAGTATATAGAAATTCTTTTCTGCTTATAGAATTAACAATTGGAAAATTGTACTTCAGATTTTCCCGCACAATAGCTTCATTTTCGGCATATCCTGGCAACAGTTCTAAAATAGCTTTGGCTATATGCGTCGACATAAAAAGATTATGTAGCTCCCGTGAAAAATCTTTACCAGCATTGGCCAGTTTCTCCTGTATACCTTCCAGAATTCCTTCAGTTTTACACCAGTGATAAAACTGAAATTGATGAAGTTTTTCTGGCAATCCAACGTTGTCCAAAAAAAGCTGGAGAAATGAGTAACGTAAATCCCTTGATGGAAAATTTTTCATTAGTCCTCTAATAACCAGAGAACCGTTTATGTCTTGTTTCCTTTTTAGTTCAACAAATAAATCATTCAGTTCAGCAGGTAGCTTTTTGACCTCTCTTGCTCTTTCTCCGTTGCTGAATTGAAAGTCCTCCCAGAAATAAGATAATATTTTTAATAAATGCGATTTACCACTGCCGAAAAAGCCACTAATCCAAACAGCAGGCTGCTCTACTTCATCAAATTTTTTTAAATAAGTTTCTAAAATCCGTATTAATCCACGTTCGTATTCGCCTTCACAAACAAAGGTTTTTATCTCGTGGTAAATAATTTGCTGACCTTTTTCGTCTTTGGAGGTATTAATTTTAACGACTCCGTCATTTTTCAGATTGTTTTCATCCGGGTTTAGTACAAATAATTCTTTATTAAGCATTGGTTTTATTTTTTTATAATTATATTGGTCTTGCTAAATAACTCCAGCCATCTCTTGCATCCATTAACCTGAACTGGTTATTGTTAAAATCTCCTGGGAAAAATACCAGTAATCGCCCTTTAATTTGGCTGTAGATACTATCCAAAACGTCTGATAATTTTAAAAATCCAAACAAGCTGCTTACATTCACAAGAGCAGCTACAGTGTTTTCAGGGTCATTTGTTTGATCAATTTTAGCTGAAATAAAATCGGCAACATAATTTTTAAATTCATATTCTAATTGATCTTGAATAAACTGTGGATCTTTAAAATAAGCAACTTTGTATTCATGGTTACTCATCCAGTTTGGGAAACAAGACTGGAGATCAATTTCTAACCATTTTTTATCGTTTCGTTTTGTCGCTCTTTCAAAGTCACCAATCCGTAAAGAAATTTTACGCTGGTCGACTGGTTCATAAACTAAAAACCAAACTTTCTCCTGCCCTGATAAATTTTTCAGCCAAGGTTCTTTTACTATTTTTTCGTAACTGGAAATTAAATCGTCAACCTTCGATTTCATTTTTTGCTTTACTTATTAGTGTGTCCAAATCTATGACAGTAATACCGCCGGAATAACGATAATCAATTAAATCCCTCATGGCAGCTTCTGAAACAAGTTCCCTTATTTTCGTTTCATTTATATCGAATAAAGTGGCCCATTCAGATTCAACCAATTCATCTCCGGTCAACCCTTGTTCCATTCCAAGATACAAAGCAAATAGGATTGAAGAATAATCCGGCCTCGCATCAACTCGAATACTTTTAACTTTACCTTGTACAAAACCTCCCTGCTTCCATGATGAATTGATATTTTGGGCAGCAGATAATAATGTTCGCGGCGAATACTTTTCAGGATATGTTTTGGATAAGATTTCACTGATTTCTTTTACTTCCACTCTATCTCCAAAAGATGTTTTTTTGACCACTGGAATTGAAAGTTTTAGGAGTTCATCATTTTTCAATGCGTGTAGTAATGCAAGAAATCGTTTGTTCTCATCGTCAGCCAAGCGCCATAAAAAAAGGAATACTTTCCATAAAGTGCTGTTTGTTTTGAAATCATAAATCCGGGAAAGGTATTTTAGCGTTTTTTCAAGGTTCCCTTTTGTGCTTTTATGCAACGTGTTTATTTCTAGTATTTCCTGTTCATCGTAAATTCCCTGGTTAATTAAATTTGAGAGCTCATCGAACATCATTGTCCGACTGGTATGTATTGTTTTCGGTGAATTGGTTCCTTTAGACATGATTTAACTCCTGTTTAGGAAATGAAAAGTAAAATTAAAGAATATATGAGGAAATACAATTAGTAGCGTATTATATTTTCACAATTTTTTGTTACCACATATATTTACCTACCACTAACCATACAAAAAAACACCCAATTCCTCCGTACCAAATTTTCCCACATAAATAAATAATAAACTTTTTTCACAAGCCTATCTTCATATCAGCTTTCTATAATTTATTATATGGAAGCCACTTCAAGTCATTCTGAAGCCCGAAATCCCTAAAATTGACAATCCGTTATTTAAAAGAAAAGAATGCTTAAATCGCCTTATTATTAGTCAAAATTATATTAGCCCTCTGCCATTATAATCTAAAACTTCCATAAATTGGATCATACCCCCATACAATTCTCTGGACAGAAATACGCCCCCCTATGAGTTTAAGAAAAGATATAAGTACTTACTTACTAAACAATGCTCCCCCACTATTTCCAAGAATTGGCAAATTCCCCGGCGTCTTTGGGGAAAATTTATTAATCTAAAATTTAATATCATGGTACGAATTATTGATTACAAAGTCCGTCAAAACAGTGACGGAGAACCATTCCTGGCATTAATTGTTCAGGGTGGCATTTCATTGGTTAAATCACAGGAAACAGGCATGTACTATGCTACAGCCAAAAAGGCAAGTATTCCATCAACTTTTGATGAGGAAACCTGCAAGTCATTAATCGGTCAGGAACTTGAAGGCTCTATTGAGCGTGTCCAGTGTGAACCTTACGAATACACTGTTGAAGATACTGGTGAAGTATTAACACTTGATCATCACTGGGTATTTGTTAAGGAGGGTGATACTGTTGAACAGGCTGAGAAAGAAGAAGTACCTGAAGAAGAACCTGAATTGGTTTAATCTGCAGAAAAGGAGGCTTGAGAGTCTCCTTTTTTGTATATGTATCTGAAATTTAAAAGAATCAAAATAAAATAATTATGGAACTTAGACAAGCGCATCGTAAGCAGGCTAAAATTAAATTAGCCCTTCAAGGGCCTTCTGGCTCTGGAAAAACAATGTCAGCATTACTGTTGGCATCAGGAATCACTGACTACTCTAAAATAGCTGTAATTGATACTGAAAATCATTCAGCTGATCTGTATGCTCATTTAGGCGAATATAACGTCTTACAGCTCTCCAAACCATTTACGCCGGAGAGGTATATTAAAGCCATTGAAGTGTGCGAGAAGGCTTCTATGGAGGTTATTATCATTGACAGTATAACTCATGAATGGGAAGGTGCAGGTGGCATATTAAGTATTCACGGAGCTATGGCAGGAAATTCATTTACCAACTGGAATAAGATTACTCCACGTCATAATGCTTTTGTGCAGAAAATACTCGAATCTCAATGCCATATTATTTCTACTATCCGCACTAAATCAGATTATACTTTGACCGATAAGAATGGTAAGATGGTGCCGGAGAAAGTAGGATTAAAAGGTATTCAAAGGGATGGAATTGATTTTGAATTCACCATTGTATTTGACCTGGACATTAAACATATGGCAAAAGCTTCAAAAGACAGGACAGGTCAGTTCATGGATCAGCCTGAAGAGGTTATTACTCCTTTTTATGGCAAAAAGATCTTAGAATGGTGTAGCTCCGGTATAAGCATATCCGAGATAAAAGCAAAGATATCCATAGCAAAAAGCATTGAAGAGCTTAGAAAAATTCTAAGGAATTATCCTGATTACAGAAGTCAGATTGAATCACTTGCTATTGCTCGTAAAGAGCAGTTAAATACAAAAATTATTAATAGAAATAAAATCGGAGACAATGGAATTAACAAAAGTTAAAAGTAAATCGGTTTCACCACTTGTGCAGTTTGCACCGGTGCCAGAAACATCAGACAGTCATTTTATGGCTGCCAATACTGTGCCGATGAGCATAGAAGAGATAAGCAGGAAACATACTATCCCTGTATTTGCTAAAGACAATGAATCGACAATTTCTCATCAGGAATTTATTGAAACAGTAATTTATGTTGCCGACCAGATATTTGGTGGTGAGACAATATTAAAGCCTGCTGTAAGAGCTTCTCATCCTATTAAGGGAAGAATACCATCTGCTGTTGGAAAACCTGCTAAAGATCTGCAGGAGCATGAGAAAACCCTTTATTATGAGCGTATGGCGTTTGCCATTGAAATACCCTCAATACATGATAACGTTGGAGAGAACGGCTTAAATCTTACTGTAGGAGGTGTCAGGGCTTATAACCTGACTAATCTTCATTCACGCAAGAGTGAAGAGCATTTCAAGCTATTCATTGGATTTCAGAATAAAGTATGTGTCAATTTGTGCATTAGTACTGATGGCTTTCAGTCTGATGTTAAAGTGAGAACTGTTGCTGAACTGGCAAAGGCAGCTTATAACCTGTTTGGGGAGTTTAATGTTTACAAGGATATTGAGATATTGAATAATCTTCCTGACACAATGATAACAGAATCACAGTTTGCACAGATTATAGGAAGAGCCAGAATGTATCAAAATATGCCGTTTAAGGACAGAAAAGAACTGCCACAATTCCTACTGTCAGACTCACAGGTAAATCTTGTGGTGAAGGATTATTATTCTGATGAAAGTTTTTGCCGCAATGATTTGGGTAATATTAATCTGTGGAAGCTCTTTAATTTGTTTACAGGGGCTAACAAGACAAGTTATATTGATACATTTCTTGACAGAGGTGTGGGATGTCTACAATTTGTCCATGGACTTTATCAGGCCATTGGAGAAAATAAGCATCATTGGTTTGTAAGCTGATGGAAACTTATGTTTTAGTTCCCTGGCCTGAAAGTCAGGAATACATGGATAAGCAATGGTTTCATGATGAGGCTATTCTTGCTATTGGTGCCGAAGAGAAAGTAGGTACAAGTGCTTATTTTATACCTGAAAGAAGGATAGTATTTGAAGAAAACCAGTAAAAAGCTCTCATCTACCCACGGATACCTGTTGACTTGTTAGTGCAAGGATGATAATAACTCCGTGGGCTGGTTTTATTATTCTTATCGTTCCGGGGGGTAGCATTTTATTGATTTTTTATATAAAGTGGAACTAAAATACCAGTCAGAGGAGAAAGTGGCTAAATACATATAATGTTAGACGAAATACGGGATATTTATAGAGGTGTAGGTTGTCAGCAATTTGTAAATGGGTTGTACCAAACTATTGGTGAGAATAAACATCATTGATTCGTGAACTAAATTTCATCCATCCATCAAGATTCCTTAAGGGAATAAGATGGATGGATATTTTAGATAGTAATTAATTTGCCCCTATATTGGAGGTAATAAAATGTATGCATATGGATGATGATAATCTCATGAACATATTTTTAATAAAAATTAAAGACCACTCTGAGTTCTATTTATTAGCTGTAGTTTTTTCTTAATCACTTAAATTCTCATATTCCGCTAAAATTAATGAATTGTCAGAATTTATTGAGGACATTACAATCTCCGTAATTTTATTGAAGTCATCTATTTTACTTCCAATCCAACCATTTTGAGCGAGGTTAATAAAATGAGTGTTGCTGAAATATCTACCTGTATTTTTATACGTTAATACTTTTCCTCCATTTGGACCATTGCTGCACTTGTCTTTTAATATTGTTTTCCAAAGATCAAGTGGTATGTACATACCTGAAACCATTTTATTTGAATTCATATTTTCAATTTTTGCTTGACATAATTTGAAATAAAATAGCTCATTATTTAGTCTATAGTTTCTTATTGATTTTTTAAATTTATTTCCTAATGTTTTTTGGAAAGCTTTCATACGTTTGATTTCGGATTTGTATGAAGAGTCTATTGGTCTGTAAACATAAACATCTTTTTCTTTTATCATCCTTTTATATTGAATCAGAATATAAGATTGATAAGTATGATGATAGACAAGTAAATCTACCCCAAGCGTTTTTTCTAGTGGTTGGCGATTTACATTCATTATTGTAATTCTTTGATTTTCTTTTTCAAATTCTACGGCGCCTTGAGCATGTTGCCCAATTTTCGTCCAATCTCCAAATACCTGAGAGTCTTGATTAACCATGGGGTCTTCTCGGACTAGGACAGTATCATAACCTTTTAAAAAAGGAGCAGTTTTATCATCAGACTGCCAAGTTGGGATGTCAGTCTCTTTAAAATCAAACATCTTAAAAACTAGATTTATAGCATCTTTTTCATGAGCTATTATCGATTTTGCTTTTTTACTATATTTAGGTCTTTTGTTTTCTACTATTGATTTTAACCTTTTAAGTTCAGCATAAATGTCTGGTCTTGTTTTCTTAAGAAATTTTTTAAGTTCTATTTCAACTTTATTTGAAAGAACTGAAATGTGCCCCTCCGTTTGTCTTTTGAAATGCTTTTTAATGTTATCAGGTAAATTCTCTGTTATTTCTTTTAATTGAACAAAATTATTAATCTTAATTGGGTTTTTAAATGAAATTCGGTCGATATGAGTTGCAACGCGACCACTTTTATTATAGGTCATGATGCAATTAAGATGATCATAGCCAAATGATATTAGAGCTATTCCTTCTTTTGGGATTTTCTGGTCAGTCCGAATCACATCTGAAAAATGATTACGATATTCGATTAACTCTTCTATTTCGATACTGCTATTTATAAAAATCATTCTCAAATTATAATTTTAAGTTTAGGACTGTTTAAAATTACAGCTAACGGTTGGTACATGTTGTCGGGGCGGATTTCGGAGCGCGTTACTGTCCATAGGACACGGAACTGCGAAACGAGAATCCGCAGTTGGAGTACCACCGAACCCCGCCCTGCAATATGTACTGTGTTATGTGCCGAATTTATATTTTCTTAGTCTGTCATTACCTTCAAAAATTGTATTCCATTTTCGTTCAAAAGTCCAATATTTTCGACCTGGGCAGACATAAATCAAATTGAATAAGTCTTCCCAGTCGTTTTTGTCAAATTTCCAATTCCCTATTTCTAAATTGTTTTTAAAGTATGATTCCCATGTTATTAGGAAAAATTCGAGTTGTTCCCAGACTTGGCTGTTTATGTCTAATTCATATACTTTGTCACAATGTTTTTTACTATACTCTAGAACAAGATTCGATATAAATTCTTTCCATTTTACAGTAAAGTCCTTTTTTCTATGTTTTTCCTTGTCAACCTGTTTTTTTATTTCTTGTCTTATTTTTATTAAACCAGTATTTATTTTATTGGCTAATTCAGTGTCTGCTTTGACAAGCTCGTCTATTTGATTTTTTGTGTCAATTACATTTTGTTCCGGAATTGTTTCTAAATCAATGTCCATTATTTTATTAAAACCATCCTCAAGTAATCTTTTTTCTGTTTCAGTATTTGGCTCATAGTCCCAATAGAAAAGGGAAATTAAATACTCCATTGGGTTTTGAATAATAACTTTATGACTGTAATTGTACATTGCTTTAACAACTCGTGCCATTAGTTCAATGTCGTTAACCAGATTAGGGGTTGATGATATTTCTCTAATATTCACAGACGTTCCAAAGAGCTGAACTTCATTAAGTTGCTCGTCAGATATTAATCCATTGGCAATATTATACCAAATATTTGTATCGCAGATTACTTGTTGCATTGTTATTTATTCAATTTGGCACATAACGGAATGTATAAACAAAAACATTTGTTTATTTCTCTATTGTCAGCTTTGTTTACCCCTCTTATTTGACTGGGTAACCCAAATTTTTCCTGAAGTAATTATAATACCTCCATTCAATAGACCAGTAAAAATGTCTTCTCAGTTCATATCAAATTTACATCTTATTATTTAAATAGAGCAAATGATGATCAAATAAACTTCCATCCCCAAAACCTCATCCTGTTAAATCTTAATTCTTATATAACATGATTATAGACAAATCAAATGGCAGGCTTGATGAGATCAAGACCTTTGCCAAAGAACATGACCTGATGAAAAGTTTCAATGGGACTTATTCCAGATTGGAAAACTACTCAGTTAAAAGATACACAGTTACCCTTTACAGTGACTTTGCACCTCATAGCCTCTATTTTGAGATAACCCTGAATGAGAAATTTATCCTCAATGGTGGATTTATTTTTCATGGTGCTCATGACGGATATGGCAGTGGTGGTGCACCTACATTCTCAGTTTGCATTGACTCTGACAATAAACCAGGATGGAGCATTCACACTTAAAATTTACACTATGAAAAAGAAAAGTTATTTCTACTTCGGTTTTTACAGAGATTACTTAATTAAAAACCGGCCGGTAATTTTACAGGTTACAGATAATATTGACAGCTTGTCATGTGAATTATTGGGTGGTAAATATCCTTTACTGAAACAATATGTTACCAAAAAAGAGAGAAACAAAATTGCTAAAGAATTAGCTATCCGCTATCAAGCCTCTTTTATTGAAATTGGGGATGGTGCGAGAAAGAAAATTTTCACAAATAAAGTAATTAATGGTGAGCCAGATACCACAAAAAAACCTAAGGGCATAGGATAATATTTATGGATTATTTAGTAATAGGAAGTAACGGATTTGGCCAGGTTGGTGATCCGGAATTTTTGAAAAAAAACCACGTTGAGATGAAAGTACTTCTACAATACCTAAGAAATAATTACCCCATACCTGATGAATTTGCCTGTATGTGCTATTATAAAGTGAAATGGTTTTCACATGATTTTGGCATGTATTCAGAGATAGTACTTATTTACGATGATAGAATATTAGATCAATGGGATGAGGATAATCCTGAAAGATTTGACAGGTTCTGGGATTGGTTTAATGACATCGAGGCAATTGACCTGGAATCAAATTATCTGAACAAGGCAATTGAAGCTAACTACAGTGATTACCTTACAAAAATTCAATTACATAAATCATGACAAACGATATAAATATTCCAAAGGTTTCAGAAATTGAAATTTCTTACAAACCTGTCATTAAGCCTTCTGAAATGGTAAAGGTCAGCTGTTCCAAAGATGCAGAAAATATATTCCGTCATATCTGGAACCATGATATAAACTATAGGGAGTCATTTTATGCCCTTTATTTAAACAGGGCAAACAGAGTATTAGGTTACCATCTTATTTCATTTGGTGGAATATCAGGTACTGTTGTAGATGCAAAATGCATATATCAGGCGGCACTTAAAGCTTCAGCCATAAATTTGATCTTGGCTCACAACCATCCTTCAGGTAATGGTGATCCTAGTGATGCTGATATAAAGATTACAAAAAAGCTTAAAGATGCAGGGAAACTGCTTGATATTACTTTGCTTGACCACCTGATATTGTTGCCTGAAGGTTATACTTCTATGGCTGGGGAAGGATTATTTTAGGCCAAAGGCTAATCAATAAATTTAGTATAATCAAGCCTTTAACTAATCACTTATACTTTCAAACTATCCCTCAGGCACCATTCCTGAAAATTAACACTGGCTGATTTCGGCCAGACTATAATTCGCATTTAATAATTTAAATTCTATTACTATGAAGAAGAAATCTATTATTTTGAACTTGCTGCTGTGCTCATTTGTATTCACTCAGGCAGCAGATGTAATTACCCTGAACAATCAAATGACATTTTCAGGGAAAGTCAAAAAAATCAAGAACTGCGAGGTAAAATTCAAAACTGGTGGAGAAGTGTACTATATCCCAGGTGATGATATATACTCGATAATTTTTGAAGATCCCAATGACAAAGTATTGTCAGCTTATCAGCAGCTTGATGATTCTGAAAAATGTCTCAGGGGGCGTAGTGATGCTGACCTGTATCATGGAAAAACAGGATTTCATGTTGCAATGGGTGTATTGTTTGGCCCTTTTGCGATAATTGGAGCAACATTAGCTAATCCCACTCCTGATAAGGGCAATGATACTTATATCATGTCTAAAAACAGAAATAATTTCTCTGATCCGGTCTATCTGACATGTTACAAGAAAAAGGCCAAAGGAAAAAATGTAGGTAACACTGCTTTGGGCTGGGCTGCATGGATATTACTGTTATTAGCAATTTAAAATCAAACACAATGAAAAATATTATACTTATTATTTTGGTTGTTTTGCCGATTGCAACATTTTCACAAACTAGTTATGAGAATGACAAGGCGAATGATCTGCAAATTCAATTGTCGGAATTTAATTCGATGCAAGTAAATGAGGCTACCTGGCAGGATGAGGTAAGGAAAATCAGGTATTGCCTTAGTAAATATCGTTCTAAGAAATTAACCGGTATATGGTTAACTGTTGGTGGTGGATTTTTAGCAGGATTATCAACCGGATTGTATCAATACGGTACCATTGATGAAAATATTGCTAATATAGGATACATTGGAGGAGGTATTTCAATTGTTGCCGGATATGTGCTACAGATAACTTGTAACCGATGGTTAAAGAAAGCTGCCATTGGGCCGGCAGATACAGGTATCGGTGTCAAAGTATCTTTTTAATATTGTTTTCAATCTGGCTGGGTATTCCGGTCAGATGGTTTATTTTGAGATTATAATAAAGAGAATTATATTTGTATTAGTTCATTGAACATGATGTAGTTATATAGGTGTCAAAATCGAGACCTGTCGTAAATTTGGAATTACAAATTATTGATTTTAAGCTGAATAAAAAGCGGGTTCGAGTCCCGTGAGTGGCTCTGATGGGAAAGTGTTCATCTGCCCTAATTTGATGTATATCAATAAGTTATAATATTTCAATTAGCTCTTTACCTTCAAAAGGGAAACAATTGGGAAACATTTCCAATTAATAACTATAATAATATGAATCTCTGTCAAAAGTAACGATTATATCAATACGGCATAATTATAAATACATAATTCCATTCTTATCCTGCTCCTCTATGGTGGATATTTTCATAATACTATTATTACTGATATCAGAAATATAACTTTACTCTTTGTAGTAAGTAGTATAGTCTCCCTGAGTTTGATATAGACGTTTTAAGGTACTTTCTCTAGCGGTCTATTTATCGTTCAAGGATTCCATAATTTCTTTAAAACTCTCAATCCCTGCCTCCATGTTCTCTATAATATCATTTGCCAGCACATCAGGATCTGGAAGATTATCAAGGTCTGTAAGGCTCTTATCCTTTATCCATATTATATCAAGGCTGGTCTTGTCTCTTTCAGTTATTTCCTCATAAGTGAACTTTCTCCATCTTCCTTCAGGATTGCTCTCCGGATGATAAGTATCCTTGCGAAGAAGGATGTTAAGAGGGTTGTAGCATCTGATAAAATCACTCAGATCTTCATATTTCAGAGGATTCTTTTTAAGGGTGAAGTGAGTGTTGGTACGTAAATCGTAATACCATATTTCTTTTGTCCATGGTGTTTTTGCAGCAGGTTTATTGTCAAAAAATACAACATTGGCTTTCACACCCGGCTTATAAAATATACCTGTAGGTAGGCGAAGAATGGTGTGAAGGTTAGTTGTCTCCAGAAGTTTTTTCCTTACAGTTTCACCTGCTCCTCCTTCAAACAGTACATTATCAGGCAATACCACTGCTGCATGACCATCTGATTTTAGAAGGGTACGGATGTGCTGGACAAAATTCAATTGTTTGTTACTGGTAGTCACCCAGAAATCCTGGCGATTGTATGTAAGGTCTTCACTGGCCTGCTCTCCTTCCTCATTTGTGAAGGTCATGCTGCTTTTTTTGCCAAAGGGAGGATTAGTCATCACATAATCCACACGTAAGCCTGTATCTGCTACTAAGGCATCAGCAGGAGAGATAAAACTTTCACTCTCAAAATCGCCAATATTATGCAAGAAAAGATTCATTAATGCCATTCTGCGTGTATTGGCCACTATTTCATTCCCGCAAAACGTCTTATTCTTTAAAAATTCTTTCTCTTCTTTGGTAAGGGAATAATTATCCGGATTGGCAATCAAGTCATATGAAGCCAGAAAAAAACCTCCTGTACCACATGCAGGATCAGCAATTGTTTTCATTGGTACAGGGTGAACGCATTCCACCATAGCCCTTATTAAAGCTCTGGGCGTGAAATACTGACCGGCACCGCTCTTGGTATCCTCTGCGTTTTTCTCCAGCAGCCCTTCATAAATTGCTCCCTTGATATCAGCTCCCATAAGGCTCCACTGCTCCCTGTCTATCATGTCGATTAATTTATAGAGCTTGGCAGGGTCTTGTATCTTGTTCTGGCTTTTAGTGAATATCTGCCCCAGAATACCACTTGACTGTGATAATTCTCTTAGAAGGATTGTGTAATGCGCTTCAAGCTCTGCTCCCCTTTTCTCTTTCAGACTTTCCCAGTTATATTCTTCAGGTATAGGGAGCTTTCTGTTATATGGTGGTTTGCTGAACTCATCCGTCATCTTGAGGAACAACAAATATGTAAGCTGCTCCAGATAATCACCATAGCTTACACCATCATCTTTCAGTACGGTACAGAAGCTCCATACCTTACTGATGATTCCAGAAGTATTATTGGTTTCTGTGCTCATGATTTAAAATTTAATTTCCTCTGTCTGGTTGTATTGGTAGTTCTCTCTGCCTTAATCCTCTCAAGCAGCACACTAGCAGGTTCATCATTCGGATCCTGTGGTACAAGCTTGCCTTCAAATGCTTGTTTCATAATGCTCTGACGCAATGCTTCTGCTTTCTGAAGACTTTGTGTTATGGTTTCCTCTATTTTATCACAGAAAGAAAAACGTGATTCTATTTCAGAAATTACCTTTTTCTGTTCAATTAATGAATAGGGAAATATAATATTTTGTGACAAAACATCACTATCTCTAACCGCTGGATAAGAAGTTCCTGTCTGTAATTCATTCAGTGGACGAATAAAACTTTCACATAATGAATAATAAAAAAGATATTTATGAATTATCTTACTTTTATTCGCCCGAATTATAGTAAATCCTGATGAACCTATTTGATGATGATAGAATTCTTTATCCACAAAAGCAATATTCTTTAGATAAGTTCGGACAGTTGAAAATAAAATATCTCCATATTCAATTATATATTGTGCTCTTGATGGCGCATTATTCCACTGATAAATTTTATGACCAACAATTTTATTAATCTGGTTATCAATACTTCCTATGTCTATATATACAAACTCCTCAGAGGGATTTCTATCCTTTTTTCTGACCTTTTCTACTTTAGTTGTTAAGTTTTTAAGAACTGTTACATCCCACCCCTTTGGTAATCCCTCATCTTTCACATTTTCATTTGTCAGCCTTCCTTCAAATGCCCATTTCAATACTGCCTGACGATATATTTTAAGCTGCTGCTGTGCTGTTTTCAAACTCTCTATGCCTTTGCCCAGACTGCTGAGTAATTCTTCTATTTTGGCTACGATACGGTGTTGCTCAGGAAGGGGGGGAGATAAATTTTTACATTCTTAATTACATCACCTGAAATAGCACGAAAAGTTGTTCCCGTTCCTTTTTCATTAAGTTTATTTTCAATTAATCTGAAAAAATAAAACAGAAATTTGTTGCAATGTGAATATCTGATTGCTGATAATCCTCTGCCAATACAACATTTTACATTCGCAATATTTGTTGCTCCAACCGGAGCTCTAACTGACATTAAAATATCGGTAACTAATCAGTCTGCAAATTAGCGATAAACTGTAATGATTTTAAAACATTATTATTGTTTTTTAAGGTAGTATCAGTAACCGATCTAAGAACAGCGAAGATATGTGAGCCGGTTGGTGATCTGAATTGTCCTGATATTTTCTGTTTCACCTTGATATTTCTTATAGCCCTTTCTGATGCATTATTATCATAAGGAACTTTAGGGTGGTAAAGGAACGTGAACAAATATTCTCTGTATTTGATCAACCTTTTTTGAAAAGAAACAAGTTCTTTATGTTCCTTTGGCAAACAATAATCCAATAAGCGGTCTAACCTTTTTTCGATTGTTAATCTTTGATGGCCTTTGGTATAATAATCATTACATCCCATTTTGTTTTTTAACGATATGGCTGATTTGAAAAGGGCTTTACATACCCTGCTCCACTTATGGTTATATCTTTCAGTAAAATAATTTAAATCACGAAGCAAATGAGCCATGCATATTTGATGTGACAATGCTTTGGTATTAAAATGACTCTTCCAACAGTCATGTACCAATATACTTTTTTCGAAACCGCTCCCAAATGTCTCTGTTATACTTCTTTGTGCCCGGTTGTCTGTAATGGTTATAAATGTAGCTCCATCGTTTTGCCATGTCCATGCCCAATGTTTGTCACCACCTACTTTTACCCCTGTTTCATCACTGCCAATTGCATAAATTGTATTCGATATAAGTTTTCGTTTTATCATCTCATAAGCAGGTTGAGCTTTTTTTACCAATTTGTTCAGTAAATAATGAATTCCCCCTTCACTTATTGAAACATGGAACACATCATTGAAAAACTCCTGCATACGTTTAAACGGAATATATTGCCTGGTATGCAAATAGCCAATCAAACTCTCTATATTATTGCCATAACTTACAGGAGCATTGGCCTGTGAAGGAAAATCACTTGTTGTTTCATGTCCACAGGTGCAAACCTTTTTAAATACCTGATGTTCGATAACATTTACTTTTATTTCAGGAATATCAAATACCTGCCGTTTACCGACAAACTCATAAGGAATATCTGTAATATCTTTCCCGCAACAAGTACAATAAGAGGGAATATGTTTTTCAATTATGTCAGGTGTCTCAATCATTTTTAACGTATTACCTTTCCTGCCTTTTTGCCCGCCCGGTTTACGACCTGTTTTTTCACGCAAACTTTTACGCTTGGGACGGTTTTCATCTTTTGATGGCGGAACAGAACTGTTATTACTGTTTTTAGGCGTTTTATATTTTGCCAAACGGTTTTTTAGCTCTGCATTTTCTTTTTCCAGTGCCTCAACCTTCTGGATAAGTATAGCTATGATATTATGTAATTTCTGCAATTCTTCTGACATGTGACAAAAATACCGCCTTTTGTCACTTAATATCAAATATTTGAGTACTTTGTTATCAACTGCTATCCTTAGAAATTCTATATATTATCTAATTATTGGCAAATAAGCTATGGATTTTAAAAATATTTACAAAACATTTCAACAAACTGTATTTAATAACATCTCAGAAGCCATAAAATATTTTAAATATGAAAGTTATTAACATCAAAAACCGAAATTGCCAGTAATAATAGATTTATTAATTTTGACACTGATTAGTTAC
>CAZTAL010000124.1:0-11478 GCA_964611525.1 uncultured Prolixibacteraceae bacterium | reverse complement strand
AATGGCGGTTACCGCTATGAAACATGTTCATGTCCCCGTTCCTGGCGTATAAAACTAAAAGATGGCTCAAGTCTGTTGCCTTCGGCTAATTCTTATTATGGCGGACGGGGAGCAGGACAAATGAAGCCAAGTATTTATTTTTATAATCAAATCTGGTATGACAGCGGCTGGGATACTGATATCCGAAATGCCGATTATAATATAATACGTGATTTTACAGTGGCCGATCCTACTTCGCCTAATTATGGGAAATGGATACTAAAGGACAATCTGGTAGAATTGAAAACCAAGGATGATACTTGCCGCGACTATTTCCACCTTGTGGCAAAAATATGTAGTATGGGCGATCATCCGGACGTATTGTGGTTAGAGGATCAAACCGTACCCGGTTCCATTACCATGGAAGGTGGTCCGTCCAATACAACCTATGCCAATATTTACCAGATCCGGCTGGCCGAAACTTATCTGATCAGGGCCGAAGCTTATCTCGGTAAAGGGGATAAAATAAATGCTGCTAAAGACATTAATGCAGTACGAAACCGTTCTCAGGCACCTGATGTGGCTCCGGAGGATGTGGACATAGATTATATCCTGGATGAACGCGCCCGTGAATTGATGTTTGAAGAAAACCGTATGCAAACCCTCTGCAGACTGGGAAAACTTGTTGAACGCAACAGGCTTTATAATGATCTTCACGATCTTTACGACCACCAGAATCTGTGGCCTATACCTTTCAGTGAGATTCAAAAGAACACTGAAGCAGAATTGCCCCAGAATCCCGGATATAATTAATGTAAATAAGAGATGGAAGGTTATTATAATTCTTCCATCTCTCCTTTTTTTGCCACAAAAACACGCATGTCACTATTTTGAAAATTACAAATTATTTAAAGTGAAAATAATCATTACCTTTTTTGCAGTCATCTTAATTTTTAATTTAAATGCTAAAAAACAATTACCCAAAGAGAGAAATAGTGAAAAGTCCCGAAATCCAAATATTGTAATTATCGTTTCAGATGATCAGGGATATGCAGATGTTAGTTTTCAAAAATATCATTCCAAAGAAGTTTCCACACCTTCTATAGATAAACTGGCAAAGGAAGGTGTTGTGTTTACCAATGCTTATGCAAGCGCCTATGTATGTGCACCAACAAGGGCAGGTTTGCTTACCGGAAGATACCAGCAAAGATTTGGTTTTTACAGAGCTTATGATTCGAGACAGGGATTGCCATTGAATGAAAAAACTCTGGCAGAGTATTTAAAAGAAGAGGGGTACAAAACCGCTATTTTTGGGAAATGGCACTTGGGACTAGATTATGAATACCGCCCCTTACAAAGAGGATTTGACGAGTTTTATGGATTTTTAGGACACGGCGCCCACGATTATTTTAATTTAAAATGCAAAAATGACCGGATTCATAATTGCTTATACCGTAATAATGAAATCATTGAAGATGAAGGATACCTGACTGATATTATTGCAGATGAAGCCTGCAGCTTTATCAAAATGAATGCAAATGGTTTAAAACCATTCTTTTTATATGTACCTTTTAATGCTGTTCACTGGCCACTTCAGGCACCGGAATCGGACATTGTACAATTTAATACGGGCAATAAAAACAGAGACATAATGCTCGCAATGATTCACAGAATGGATATTGCAATAAATAGCATTGTCGAGATGCTGAAAAGTACCGGACAATACGAAAACACTATAGTATTTTATTTTTCGGATAATGGAGGCGCACGAAAAAATCATGCCGATAATAAACCTCTCAGAGATTATAAACAAAGCACTTATGAAGGTGGAATAAGAGTGCCCTTCATAATTAGCTGGCCTGGAAAATTTAAACCGGGGATATGGAATGAGCCAATTATCAGTTTAGATATATTGCCAACTATTATGGATATTTTAGAAAAAAATCTGCCAAAAGACAGGATGTTTGACGGAAAAAGTATATTATCTGTAATTAATAGTGAATTGAAGGAGCCGTTGCATGAACAATTATTTTTTGATGGAAATGAAGGAAAATGGGCAGTAAGAGAAGGAAATTATAAACTTGTTAAAAATGGCAACAATGAACTGGAATTATATGATTTAGAAACTGATATTAGTGAATCGAACAATATTATTTCATCACATAAAGAAGTCGCTAATCATCTGGAAAAGTGCTATTACAAATGGAGAAGCAAGATGGGAAAACCTATGTCTGAAAATCAATTTTACAAATAAACTCAAAATTTTTAAAAATGTTTTACAAATCTGTTTTCACACTGTTGTTGTTTTGTCCAATAATAATTAGTGCAAACACCAACAAAGAAGTGAATCAACCACAAAAGCCGAATATTTTGATAATACTTGCCGATGATATGGGTTATGGTGAACTTGGATGTTATGGAGGAGTTGCTAAAACGCCCAATCTGGATAACCTTGCCCAAAACGGAATTACTTTTTCAGATTTTTATGCTGCAGCTCCTAATTGTTCACCCTCCCGGGCGGCTTTATTAACAGGCAGAGCCCCCTCGATTATCGGAATGTACAATTACAGACCACCTAACCATCCAATGCATCTCAAAAAAGAAGAATTAACAATAGCTGAAATTTTAAAAGGACAAGGATATCAAACCGCTGTACTTGGTAAATGGCATTTAAGTTGTTTACCGCAGGATATGGATTTAAACCAGCCCCAGCCCGATGAACATGGCTTTGATTACTATTTCGCTACCGAAAATAATGCTGAACCTTCGCATCATAATCCGACTAATTTTGTCAGGAATGGAAAGGAAATCGGACAGTTAAACGGATATTCATGCCAGATTGTGGCAGATGAAGCAATCTCATGGATGGATAATTTTCACAAAAACCCAAACCCCTTTTTTATGTATATCGCTTTTCACGAGCCTCATGCGTCCACTCAAAGGACTGCCCCGCTTGATTTAGTTGAAAATTACAGCCAATATCCAGAAAAAGAGGCCAATTGTTTTGCCAATGTTCAAAATTTGGATTCAGCCGCAGGAAGAATATTCACTCATTTAATCGAAAAAAACCTTATTGATAATACCATTATTATTTTCGCATCAGACAATGGTTCTTATCGGCCTAATGCAAACGGAGGATTAAAAGCTGTTAAAAGTTACCTTTACGAGGGTGGCATCAGGGTTCCTGGCATATTTCACTGGAAAGGATTTAACAGAAAGCCGGGATTTGTTATTAACGAGGCTGCCGGCCTGGTTGATATCCTGCCTACCCTTTGCGATATTCTAAAAATTAACCCCCCCGGGAAAAATAATTTAGACGGAATCAGTATTTTTAACCTGTTTGAGGGAAAAGATTTTAAGCGTGAAAATCCATTATTCTGGTTTTTTTACAGAACCTCTCCTGAAATAGCTTTAAGAAAGGATAACTATATGATCATGGGAAAAGACATAGATACCATACCACGAACACATCAGTTTTCAGCCCGTGATATGGAATATATAAAAAGTATGGATTTAAAAGGTTACGAATTATATAACCTGAATAAGGATATTGGTCAAAAAGAAAATTTAATTTATGAATTTCCCAATGCAAAATCACTTCAACGATTAATTGACAAAAAGCTTAAGGAAATTCAAAAGGAAGGATATTATTGGGAAGACCTGCCTGCGCTTGAGGACAGTCGTCGTATAATTAAAACAGAATTTAATAAGTATTAGCATTAAGTAAAAAAATGGAAAGATTCATCCTATAAATTTTTTCATTCAGTAATTAACCGGCAATTTTTAAAGTCGTCATTATTGTTCCGATTTTTTCAAGTCAAGAATTCGTTTTAATTCGGAAACCATATATAATAAAGGTAATGATACCAATGTCCCCCAAGCTAATCAATATCTTTGTGAAGATTACAGAAATGGTTGGGATATGTAGAATTTTTGTAATTTTAACCCCCATATAATAAATGAATTTAGTCTAAAAGGGGCGCAAAGCGCCCTTTTGGGATAAAAAATAAAATTTATAAAACTGATTTTTAGATATATACAAAAAAAATATAAAAATTTTATACTGAACTTATAAATATTAAATAATGATAAATGGGCCATTTTACATTAAAAATTCAAAATTTAAACATAGTTGAAAATTCGGTTTCTGTATTTTTCATATTGTTTTTTGCCGCTTTTCAGGCAACAGGACAGTCAACAGATAAAAAAATCAAATGTATTGTTCATCATTTCGGATGATCTGACAACAACGGCAGTTTCATCTTATAAAAATCAGGCTTGTCATACCCCGAATATCGACAAATTGGCTTCACAGGGAATGAAATATACCCATACATATTGCCAGTATCCCGTATGCGGCCCGTCCCGGGCGTCTTTTATGTTTGGATATTATCCAAGTGCGACAGAAGCTTATGGTTATGTAAGTGGTCGTGAAAATGTGGGAGACGAAAGAAAATCATGGTCTCAATTATTCAAAGATAACGGTTATTTTACGGCTCGTGTAGGAAAAATATTTCATATGGGATCGGTTGATATAATGAAAGGCAGGAATGGTGCGGATGATGACGCAACTGTTTTGTATGATTAAATCCTTTCCTCCTAAAGAACTAAATTCATTATTCAAACTTGTGCTTATTTTTATCCCACCAGCTTTGATTAATTTCTTCTGCAAGTTTATTTGCATCCTCCTGCGTTGCCTTGCTTAAAGCACTTATTTTACTTATGCTGATAAATCGGCTTTTACGTGATAACATAAACTTCAAATAAGGTCTTATTTTTTCTGGGTAGTTTCAAAATTATTTTATATCATTGCTTATGGGATGTTTGTTTTTATATGCCCTGAAAATACTGATAATTTTACTATTTTCAGGGTACAAATTGCCCTTTTTTATTTTATATAATGTGGTATAATACCCTGACCATCGAGTTGGAAATATATACGTTTGCGCAGCAAACTACGTTTGATAATTCGGGGGCTCTGTTCGGGGTAGTTCATTTCAGGATAGTTCATTAATAATTTAGGCTAAATTTTTAAATATCAATATTTATGAAAATCAAAATAAACCATGGGGGGTAAAATTAAATTCCTGTTATCCCATATCAGACTTTTTGCTTTTGTATCTATTATTCTGACCTTTCCAGGTTGTGATGATGGTAAAAAAGGTAGTGGACAGCTCGATATTGTAAATTTAAAAAACTGGCAGATAATACTTCCGGAGGACGCTATTCCAGTCGAAAAGTATGCGGCTCGTGAGTTTCAGCACTGGTATAAATCGGCCACGGGAATAAATTTGCCTGTAACAGAAAAAGAAAACTCTCCGAAAAAAAATTATGTATTTATCGGGGATGCGAAAGTTTTGGATTCTCCTCCCTGTGTTATCGACACGTTGTCTTTCGGCGCCGAAGATCTTCTTATAGATATAAATGAAAACCGTATTATAATTACAGGCGGTCGCCCGCGGGGCACGCTATATGGGGTTTACACTTTCCTCGAGCGATATATGGATATACGGTTTCTTACACCGGATCATACCCATATTCCTAAATCTGAAAAAAAAATTATAACTGTACCTGAAAATTATATCTATCGCCCGCCGTTACAATACCGGCTTAGCTATTATGGTGAAACACTTAAAAATCCTGCTTTTGCCGTGCGATTAAGGAACAATAAACAGATTAGCGGTGAAGGATTTGAAAAGCTTGAAGTAAATACGAAACTGGGAAGGGTGAACCATTCGTTTTCCCGTCAAATTCCCGTTAGTAAGTATGGTGCCGACCATCCTGAGTATTTTGCTCTTCATGACGGTGTGCGGCGAAATAAGGCAGAATATTCCGAAACTTTTGAGGTCCAGCCCTGTCTGTCGAATCCCCATGTACTTAAAATCGTTACAAAAAGCGTGCTTGATGAACTGGATGAAAATCCCGGAAAATCGTTTGTGAGTGTGGCACAGAACGACAATAGCTACTATTGTGAATGTCCGGATTGTGCTGCAATCGACAAAAAAGAGGGTTCTCAAAGCGGATCGCTCATTAAATTTGTCAATCCCGTGGCAGCTAAAGTTGCTGAAAAATATCCGGATGTAACTGTCGGTACGTTCGCTTATGATTATACCCGTGTTCCGTCTAAAAATATCCGTCCGCGAGAGAATGTTCTTATTCAGCTTTGCAGCATTGAATGCAGTCAGATATTTCCGATCGACGATTCCCGTTCGCCACGGAATAAAGAATTTTTAAAAGATGTGGAAGGTTGGAGTCCTATATGCAACCAAATCAATATCTGGACCTACAATACCAATTTTCACAATTATCTGCTTCCCTGTCCCAATTTATGGAATATTGAGCCTAATATCCGCTTTTTTGTTAACAATCATGCAAAGGGGATTTTTATGCAGGGACAGGGAAATAATACCGGCGGATCGTTTTCTGATCTGCGTAACTATGTGACATCGAGACTGCTTTGGAATCCGGAACTTTCAGGGGAGGAACTTATCGATGAATTTCTCACACTGCATTATGGAAAAGCTGCACCGCTGATAAAGAAATGGTTAATTCAGTTGCGCGACAGTGCACTGAAAAAGGGGATTGTAAAAGACGAAAATTGTTTTGCCGCTCCCGCTGACTATGGGATTACACCGGAGCTTTCACAAGCCGGCATCGAAGCATTTGAAAAAGCAATGGAATTGGCCGGAAATGAAGAAATACGCAGCAGGGTGGAAAAGGCATCTATTGCTGCTTATCGTGCGGCTGTGGGTGATATGCCATTTTTACTTTCAGGACATAAACACAGCAGATGGAAAAAAGGATTGTGGAAACCGGATAAACGGTTAACCCCGGAAGCTGCAAAATCCGCTATACCGTATATGCGCGAACTTGTTGAATTGTGCAGAAAATATGAAGTGCCCCGGTGGAGTGAATCATGGACGATGGAGGATGCACTGCAAATCTGGCGTGAAGTATTAATAAGTCTGTATTATACTGATATACTGGAAAATGAAAAAAAGATATACAACTTTCAAAAAGAAACCGATGATTTCTGGCTTTATAAATGGGACTTTGAATAGGATGAATCAATAAATCTAATATTATGAAAACTAAATATTTTCAAAAGATTGCCGGATTGTGGTTTTTATTAACTATTGTTTTGTTGGGATATGCACAAACCATTCAACATGAGGAAACATTTTTTGCGCCAAACGAGAACAGGAAGCCCGGCAACCGGCAACCAAAAAATTTTAAATATATCCTAAAAGAGTGCTGTGTGATGTTGAACTGTAATAAATTTTTATTTTAGATTTTTAGGTTATAAATATGCTATGAAAGAATTGAAGAATAGTTTTTCATAAATCTAAAGATAACTTCAGATGACCTCCTAATCCCTCCCGAATAATTTTCATCAGAGTAGAAAGCCTTATATCACTGGCGTTATTCTCAATCCGTGATATATAATTTTTAGTCGTACCAACTTTTTTAGCGAGCTGTTCCTGAGTTAATTTTTGTTTTTTTCTTGCCTCTTGTATTAATACTCCGATCATAAAGGCTTCAAACTCCTCCTCGTATTTCTCACGTGTCGGTGTTCCGATTTTACCATATTTCTTGTCAATGTGGTCATCCCATGAAGTTAAATTGTTATCTGGTTTTTTCATCGAAATATTCTTTTTTTAATCGTTCTGCTTTTTTTATTTCCTTTTTTGGAGTTTTTTGTGATTTTTTTGAAATCCGCTTAATAATATTATTATGTTTCCTTTATCAAAACAACTAAAGATCCTATAAATATTGTTACCGATTTGAGTCTTTATTTCCCATATCCCATCAGTTCCGGTAATGTGGTCAAAATATTTTTTAGGAACAATTTTTAATACTTTTACTAATCCAATTGTCCAGTCAATCTTATCTTGAACTTTTTCAGACTGAGCATAATAAAAATCCCAAAAATAATTTTTATAAACATGTATTGTTCGTTTAAATTTTTCCAATTAATAAACTTTGTTAAGGGGTTATTCATATTACAAAGTTACCTAATCGGATAACTAAATGCAAAAATTTTATGTATTATTATTTTTAAATTTCTGATTTTAGGAAAATATGAACTCGAAACAAAAGACATAAGTCCGGAAGATATTGAAAACCTTAAGGTGATAATCAAAAGGAAAAATAAAATTCCCTCTCTCCGGTTAAATATTTACCTTTATAATATATATCATGAATAAAAAAGCAAAGCAGGAAGCGGAAAATTTTTTGAATAACGAGAAAGAGTTTCATCTCGGAGTTTTACCTACCGAGCAGTCGAATCCCAAAACCCGGAACCTTGATAAAAAGTTTGCCACTGATCCGGCTGAAGGTGTGAAAATGTTATTATCGGTTGACAGGGATGTGCAAAAGATGGCTCAGAAGAGGTTAAAGTCGGATGAGTTTTATAAAATGATAGATGCGGGTTCAGAAGCAGTTTTAAAAGGAAAAAAGATAGTGTTTTCAGGATGTGGTAGCACAGGGCGACTTAGCATACTTCTGGAGTCTATGTGGCGCAGATTTTTTAGGGATTTAAGCCGGCATCACCCTGAACTGTATGGTAAGGTAAAAAAATATGAGAATTGTGTATATAGTATAATGACCGGCGGTGATTATGCTCTTATTCGATCGGTAGAGTCTTTTGAGGATTTTCAGAAATTTGGCAAACAGCAGGCAAGAGAGCTGAGCATCACAGAAGGTGATGTTCTGATTGCAATAACGGAGGGAGGAGAGACATCTTCGGTATTGGGGACACTGGAAGAATCGGCCGACCGTGGGGCAAAAATATTTCTTTTGTTCAATAATCCTTCTGATATTTTAGTTAAACACATTGAGCGTTCGAAAAAAGCTATCGAGGATCCGAGGGTAACAGTGCTTGATCTGTTTTGCGGACCGATGGCTATAGCCGGTTCAACAAGGATGGAGGCGATAACGGCGGAATTGTTGATAGCAGGTGCTGCTCTTGAAGCTATTTTGAAAAGGACATTAGAATACGAACTTAACGCGGATCAACTGAGTGTATTGGGATTAAAAGAGTTAAACTATGCAGAGGCTTTTGAAGTTTTACTGGATGAATTGCTGGATTCGCTAAATATAAAGATACTTGCAGATTATATTAAGCTGGAAGTGGAGATATATAAGCAAAAGGGACTTGTTACATACTTTGCCAATGATTATCTGCTTGATATTTTTACCGACACAACAGAGAGGGCACCAACTTTTATGTTGCCACCGTTTAAAAAGTATGATGATACTGTTTCTCCTCCTTCATGGGCATTTGTTAAGAATCCTTTGCATCCTACTCCTGATGCATGGATAAATATGTTAGGCCGTCAACCACGGTGTCTTGAATGGAATAGTAGTCTTTATCGTAGTATGGGAGCACCTGAACATCTTATAACTGATCCACCGCAACTTGATAAAACACAGTTAATGAAATTTCTTATAGGAAATGAAAGAGATAGGTACCGTATATCAAGAACTTCCAATGTTGCGGTAAATTTGACCGGGAGCAGTGAGATTAACAGTGATATTTACAATGAATATAAAACAACTCTGGAAAGAAGTACCTCTGATTTTCAAAAGAGGTATTCATTGATAATAGGAAAGGACGATGAGGTTGCGGATTTCAGGATATCATGCTTTCCTGCGGAATCGATTTTTAAATTGATGGAACGTTTGGCAGTAAAATTAGTTCTAAATACCATTTCAACAGGAACAATGGTTTTGATGGGAAGAGTAACCAGTAATTGGATGAGCTGGGTTGAAGTATCAAACAAGAAACTAAGGGACAGAGGTATCCGGTTGATATCCGAAATATGTGGTTTGAGCTATGAGAATGCATGTTATGAACTTCATGAAGGTATGGAAGAACAAAAAACGAAAGCTGTTTCGGGAGAGGAAAGATTATCACCTGTACAATATACAATAAGAAAAATCAGATATAAAAAACAGAGATGAAGCGAGTTATGCGTAAAATTTTATATATAGACGGATATCATTTTGTATAATGCGTAAAATCAGTGTCTTAAAAATGTAAATGAATGAATTTTACCGTACTGGACACAATAATAGTTATTGTCTATCTTACAGGAATAACCTGGTTTGGAATTAGAATAGCGGGTAAACAGACCTCGAGTAAAGATTATTTTTTGGGTGGCTGCAAGATACCGTGGGTGGTTGTTTGTTTTTCAATAGTGGCTACCGAGACTAGCGCTCTGACTTTAATAAGTATTCCGGGACTTGCATATATGACGAATCTGAATTTTTTGCAGATTACACTGGGATATTTTTTTGGCAGGGTGATTATAGCATGGATTTTACTTCCTTCATATTTTAAAGGTGAACTGGGAACTGCTTATACATTCCTTGAAAATCGTTTCGGTACAACGATTAAAAACATGGCTTCGGGTGTATTTATGCTTACAAGAATGGCTGCCGACGGTGTAAGGGTTTTTGCGACTGCCATACCTCTGGCGCTGATATTCAGGGGAACTTTTGTCGGGGATAACCTGTCAAATGAATGGATATATGTATTTTCAATAATTATTATTGCATTGGTAACCTATACTTACACCTTTATCGGAGGTCTGAAGTCCGTTGTATGGATGGATATGGTGCAGTTGTTTATATATATTATAGGCGCTGTAACGGCAATAATTATTCTGAGCGGATTACTGGGAGGAGGACTCGGCGGTGGTATTGCTAAAGCTTTGGAAGCCGGTAAATTCCATGTGTTTGACTTTTCTTTTGAAGGAGGGCTCAAAGGATTTTTCTCAACTCCTTATACATTCATAGCCAGTATATTAGGTGGCGCTTTTTTATCTATGGCATCGCACGGAATAGATCAGCTTATAGTTCAAAGATTAATAGCTACAGGTTCCCTGTCTGCCAGCCGTAAAGCATTGATTACTACAGGTGGTATAATAATATTTCAGTTTGCACTTTTCCTTTTTCTCGGAAGTTTGCTGTTTGTTTTTTATGGGGGAGCAGATATGAATCCTGATGAAGTTTTCCCCAAATTTATAATTGAAGAGATGCCTTCCGGACTTTCAGGACTTATCATTGCAGCATTGTTCGCTGCTGCCATGTCGACATTGTCGAGCTCCCTAACCGCCCTTGGCTCGGCAACTATGTATGATTATGTCGTGCCGTATTATAAAAAATTAATTCCGGCCAATGAAATTATCATATCCAGAATAATAACCACTGTTTGGTGCCTTCTGCTTATCGGATCGGCGATTGCTTTCATGAAAAGTTCGCAGGTAGTTGTTGAACTGGCGCTTTCTATTGCATCATTTACTTATGGCGGATTGCTGGGCACTTTTTTTCTTGGTATACTCTTCAAAAAACCGCGACTTGAACATGCTGTCCCTGCCTTCCTGACAGGTATTCTTATAATGGTCTATATTATTTTGTTTACCTCGATAGCATGGACATGGTATACTTTAATCGGAACAGCAGCTACTATTTTAACCGGATTATTAATGACCA
>CAZTAL010000123.1:0-51625 GCA_964611525.1 uncultured Prolixibacteraceae bacterium | reverse complement strand
GTCCCCAGTTACCACCAGTAATAATGAATCCAAATTCATCATCCGGATCTGCATTGATAGTTACCGGATAATCATCCATTCCGTCATTCTCCATGGCTTCACCAAGGAAAGGAGTTCTGTCGAGGGGTACATACTTATTGATAGTCATATTGAATGATACATCCTTACCTTTCAATCCTGCAGCAACTTCGGTCCCGGAGGCAGCTTCGCAGGAGACTAATGTAAAAGTACCATCGGTGCTTACCTCACCTCCGGGAACAATTGCTGCCGGTATATCGATAGTGAAAGTATGAGTATTTGTGCCGGATTGCCCTGTTGTTTTAGGGAAAACCGTTTCTCCTGAAAAAGAAGAAAAACCCTCTCCCGATATTTCATAAGATACTGTAACATCCTCGTATATAGGAATTACCCTTGTAATACTTACAGATAAGCTTTTTGTTTCGGTTGCTATCTTATCTGCTGTATTGGAAAGATAAATGTATGCAGGATGAACTGAACTAACATCCAGTCCATCATCATATTCACTTTCACAGGATATTATTCCGACTGAAAGTATTGCTATAAATAAATAGACTAATTTTTTCATTATATATAAATTTTTTATTTATCAAACCACATTTTCTCATCAAGATCCGGATTTGGATCAGGTGCATTATCATTCGAGTTCATTTCCGCTTCCGGAATATTCCATCTGCGTAACAAACCTGCTGTAGATGCATATGTCGGCTTTGTCAGGGCAGGAATCTCTTCTCCTTCATCACCCGATCGGCGCCATGTTGCAAATCCTTGGTAAGGCCTGTCTATCATATCAATCCAGTGTTGTTCATAAATTGTTTTTAAAGCGTCTGCCTTATCTTCAAAGGTGAATTTTCCGACAAAGTTCACAATAATATCGGAGCTGACTTCATAGCGTTCAAGAGCTGCTGCCAGTCCATCTTTAAAAGCAGCTTCACCCCCGGTAAGGTCGTCCTCAAAACGGACATAAGCTTCTGCTTCAAGATATTTTTGCTCTGAATAGGTAAACATGAAATCTCCCTGGTCAGGTTTAGCAAGAACCTCTGCATTAAAATAAGAACAATCTGTTGTTGCGCGTTCAGAAGCAGCTACAGCCTCATAATAATCGACTTCATTGCCATCTTCATCTTCACCGAATCTGTAATATTTAGGCAATCGCGGATCGTTATTCGGTACCATAATATCATAAACCGGAGGGGTCAGGAACATATCATCGATACCGTCAGGACCGTAATACTGGTCTCCCAATACAAATAATGGATGCCGGTTGCCAGCCTCATCAAAATAAGGGAATACTAAATCACCGGCAGAACTTGATACCATTCCTCCTGCATTAAGCATCTGCACAATATCAGAAGAATAAGATGGATCCTGATCCACCAGGAAAAAATAGGTCCTGAACTTTAAGGATTTTGCCAATTCCAGCCATTTTCCCATATCTCCCTTATAAAAAAGGTCATTGGAAGTAATAGCCGGAACCGCACTGGCAACATCAATTGAGTCAATGGCTTCATCCAGAAGGTCAATTACTTGTTCAAACACCTGCTTCTGAGGATCAAATGCCGGCATAAGAATATCCCTGTTAAAGGATTCACTCATTGGTATGTCTCCGAAAAGCGCAGAAGTCTGGAAAAAAGATAAAGCCATAAAGATCTTCATCTGGGCAATTGCATTTTTTCTTACCGGTACTCCTTCACGAGCAATATCAATACCCAGGCTTAAATTTTTACCGACATCGGAATAACATATTGACCAGTTATTACCTATTGAGTAGGGACTAAAGACATAAAAGTCACCGGCCTGTCCCCACAATTGTCCAGAAGACCATAACTGACTGCCGAATCCTAATGGAAGATACCCGTCACCAGTGGTCCTGTTAGCAGAAAAAGCCGTGGTTGACATTGAAAATAAGTAATCCGGGTCAACGGTCGTTGCCGAATTCGGATTTTCATTTACATCAATCCAGTCATCGCATGACGAAAAACTTACCGCCAGCAATAAAATGATTATATATTTTAAATTTTTCATATTTCCTAAGATTTAAAAGTTTAACTTTAAGTTAAATCCCCAGCTTCTTGTTGAGGGGACACTGCTAAATTCAACTCCTTCACCAAACAAGCTGGTACCGAAAAAGTTGGCTTCCGGGTCAACATGTGGAACATGATCCTGTATGATCCACAGATTCCTGCCTTCGACCCCTATAGTCGCCCCCTGGATAAATGTGTTTCTTAAAAGATTTCGGGGCAGATCATAAGAGAAGGTAACTTCACGGAGTTTAATAAAGGAAGCATCAAATACACTCGCTTCAGTATTGGCTGTAAGTGCATAGTTTTGCCAGTATTCCTGCATACTTCTGACAGGCGTGGTATTCTCAGTGTATGTAGTATTTTCTCCCTCAGTCACTTCGTTTACTCCATTGTCGACAAAAGTTTCACCTCTGTGCGCCAGTGTTTCTTTCGCAAGACCGCTCCACCTCAGATCAGATGTTGTATTTGAATAGATAACGCCGCCTTGCCTTATATCAATTAAGAAATATAACGAGAGGTTTTTAAATGAAAAAGTATTAGCAATACCCATCGTCCAGTCAGGATAGATATCGCCAAGCCTTACATTATCAGTAACAGTTCGGAGTCCCGTATTGGCATTTATAATAACATTGCCATCCGGATCGCGGTCCCAGCCGGTTCCGTACATACCGATTGTTTCTCCGGGAACAGCTTTGATCTGAAGTCCGCTCCATCCGCTTGTCAGAGTATATTCATTGAGGCCCGGGGCAAGCTCTTCAACTGTATTTCTGTTGGAAGCAAAATTTGCATTTATATCCCAGGTAAAACTATTGCTTAATTGAACGGGACGAATGATCAGGTCAAACTCATAACCTTCATTCTTAATAGCTCCCGCGTTGATCTTTTTATAATTATACCCTGTTGACTGTGGAATAGCAATGGATACTATCTGGTCCTCGGTCACTGTATTGTAATAGGTAAAGTCTATCCCCATCCTGTTATTCAGGAATTTCAGCTCAGCTCCTAACTCATAAGACTTCTGATTTTGAGGCAGCAAGGTATTACCCGGGGGAAGTGTGCTTGGCCCTTCATATGCCAACACTCCGCCATGAGGGAATGTACCGCTTGCTGTATATTGGACAAAATAATCTGTTGCAGGATAATACTGAAAATCAAGCTGATAAGGATCTTCGTCACTACCAACGTTTGCATAATTAGCTCTCAACTTACCATAAGTTATTATATCATTGGGCTGCATCAGTTCTGTAAATACAAAACCAAGATTAAATGACGGGTAGAAATATGAATTATTTTCTTTAGGAAGTGTTGAACTCCAGTCATTACGTCCGGTTAAATTCAAAAATAACATATTCCTGTAATCCAGTAAAACATCATAATACAAACCCCATAGGCGTCTTACCGATTCAAAATTCTCAGTAGTTGTTGACTCTGCATTTCCGTAATTGTATAATTGATCTACAATAAGATCTTCATTGGTAACAGTTTCTCTCTGCCAGTCCCTTTGATTGATATTATTACCAACCATCATCTTGAAGTTAAGGTTTTCAATAATGTTATCCTTGGTGATAGTCGCCATAATATCATTGTTGATCTCCCTGCTATATAAATTATTATCAGAAAAAGCACCGTTCAGTTTTCCAAAAGTACCCATCCTTGTAACCTGTCTTCTGTATTCTCTGTACAGGTCAGACCCCGCACGATCAGTGATCTCAAGCCATGAAAAAGGATTATATGTCAACGTGGCTGAACCGAAGAAGCGGTCAACCAAATTTTCAAATTTATTGAATTGTGTAATCCAGAACGGGTTATTTGCATTTCTGCCATTAGGAGACTGATACTCATTATTTTCATCAAAAACATTATCTCTCAATAATTCAATGTCCATCGTTCTTGGAATACTATTAACAATAGCTCCCAGTACATTGACATTATTAGATCCCTGGGCGGGCTTGCCGTCGCCCATAGTTCTTGCATAACTGAATGAAGAACGGGCACTAAGTTTATCGCTGAATGTTTTTCCCGCATTAATAGCGAGTGTTGTTTTATCCAAAGAGGTGTGAGGGACAACACCAGTCTGATGCAAATTCGTAATTGATACACGATAATCATGATCACTTGCACCACCTGAGAAGGAAACATTATTAATTGCTGATATACCTGTTTCATAAAAATTCTCTACATTATCAGGATAAGCCTGAAGGGTAACCTCATCTCCAAGAAAATTTTCAAATTTCTGATCCTGCACTTCACTGATCTTAGGCCCCCATCCATTCTGACTCGTAAGACTGTAAATTCCATAATTACCAGGACCGTATTCATTTTGCAGGTCAGGTAATTTTAAAACGTTATCCATACGGAGGGAACTGTTAACAGCAACACTGAATCTCTGAGCTCCTCGTCTTGCCCTTTTGGTTGTAATAATAATAGCGCCATCTTTTGCCCGGGCTCCGTAAAGAGCAGTTGCTGCAGCACCTTTAAGAACGGTTAATGATTCAATGTCGTCAGGATTTATATCGGATGCCCTGTTACCAACATCAACCCCTCCTGCAATGATCTCATTCCTGGTACCATTATATCCTGAATTGGATATTGGTACACCATCAACAACGAATAAGGGTTGATTTTCTCCTGTAAGAGAATTTGCTCCCCGGATCAGGATCTTTGAACTTCCCCCTAAAGTACCTGACTGCTGAGTAATGCGTACACCGGAAACTTTTCCCGCTAAAGAGTTCAGGACATTGGCATCTCTTGCCTTGGTCGTTTCCGTACCTTCAACCGATGTAACAGAGTATCCCAACTCTCTTTTTTCCCTTCTAATTGCATTTGCCGTCACTACCACTTCACTGATACCCACAACGTCGGATTCCATCACAACATTAATTGTTGTACCGATAATCTCGACTTCCTGGGTCTGCATTCCAACAAATGAAAAGATTAAAACATTAGCATCCTGAGGCACCTGTATAGTGTACTCACCGTCAATATCAGTGATCGTACCCAGTGTGGTACCTTTTACAGCTATCGATACTCCAGGGATAGGCGCGTCGTCCTCAGCGGATGTAACCGTACCGGTAATCACCCTGGTCTGAGCATACAATGCCATATTTCCCATGAAAAGGAGGATCGAGAAAAAAAATGCGATCTTTTTCATAAAAATAGTATTAAATTATTAAAATTAAACAGCTATAAAGAATTAAATATGAATTTTATGCCACTTTTACTTTTTTAACAAAAGAACTAGCACTCCCCCAAGTGCTGTAATTTTATAATGATAACTACATTATTAAAAATTCCTTAAATAATCAAACAAAACGTTAAAAATTATTAAGAGAGACAAATAAAAAAAAAAGAATTGAAATAAAAAAACGATTTTATCAAATATTTTAATTCCAGACTCTTAATTTATTGTTTGAATAAAAAAACAGCTCTGTTAATTGTTTCATTGAACTTATCTGTTGTAGATACTTTATTGGCCTTTTGAACAATTTGACCACTTATGTAACCGCTTCCGTACCAATTTTCAAATAATACTCATGTTTACTTTACCGCTCCCTTCCACAATAATAACAATCTCACCTTTAGGGGAATTTTCAGTGTAATATTTATAAAGTACCGGAAGTGTTCCCCGCTTTTTTTCTTCAAACATTTTAGAAAGTTCGCGGCAAACACAGGCTTTTCTTTCACTTCCCAAAAACTCAGCTAATTGTTCCAGGGTCTTAACCAGCCTGAAGGGCGATTCATAAAAAATCATTGTCCGTGTTTCTTCGGAAAGCTGCTGCAACCGCTTTTGCCGTCCCTTTTTACGTGGCAGGAATCCCTCGAAAACAAATCTGTCGGTAGTAAGACCTGAAACTGCCAGGGCAGGTATCAATGCTGTTGGGCCGGGAAGGCATTCTACATTAATTTCATTTTCAATGCACGTACGTACCAATAAAAAACCCGGATCCGAAACAACAGGAGTTCCGGCATCAGAAATAAGCGCCACCATATTACCAGTCTTTAATTTTTTAATAATATGGTTAACCGTTTTATGCTCATTGAATTTATGATGAGGAGTAAGTTTTTTATCAATACTCAGATATTTAAGCAGTTTGGAGGAAACCCTTGTATCTTCGGCAAGTATTATGTCAGCCTCTTTTAATATATTGACTGCCCTTAAAGTTATATCGTCAAGATTGCCGATAGGTGTGGGTACTAAAATGAGTTTTCCTGAATTATCCATACAATAATTACTAAATTCTACTTCTAATAATTATCTGCCGATTTCTGAAATCTTCGTTTCACCAGATTAACAAACTTCAGACTAGTCTCAGTTTTTTCCCATTTAAAATTTTGCCGTATATAATCTACCGCCTCTTTGATATTTCCCATCGAATCAAGAGTATCCACAGTATTTAAAAATTTCCGGACGTCATTATCAAATAATTCACGAATATACTGAAACCTGTCGTTGATACCAATGGCAGCACGAATACTGCTAACTGGTCTGTTAGATAACTTAAATTCCAGCTTATGCTGATCGGTGATCAGGTCATTCACTGACTTACCTTTCAAAAAGCTATCTCCCAACCGTCCACTTGTTTCAGGTTTATCAGACTCTTCCATCAACATTTCATCATCATCGTCTTGCTCTTTTTCTTTGCCTTTTCCCTGAACGTCCTGCTGTTCTTTTCCGTCAGTATGAGCTTCCTTGTCTTCATTTTCTTTATCTTCTTTATCAATCCCGGAAGGCATCTTCTCTGATGCTGAAGGGCTTTCTTTTTGTTCCAGTCGTTTCTCTTGTTTATTTGCCTCATTTAACTGCTTGTCATCTGCCCATTCTGCCCTGTCTTGCAAACTTGACTGCTTATCCGCTGTATCTAACTGTTCCTCATGAATAAATTTTTGCTTCTCTTGCGAGCTATCCTGCTTATTATCATACACTTCATGCCTGTCTGCCTCCCCTTCTCTAAAGTCTTTTTCCCTGAGTTCACCGGTCTTTAGGGGCTGAGAAATTTCAGTTCTGCTAACAACCTCCTTATTATCAAGCAAATGAAGGAGCTGCATCAATCCTTTGGCTTTGGTATGTATAAACTCCATTTCAAGCGAGTCAAAATTCCCTTTCTCTTTCACTTCAGAAATAAGCTCTTCAAGTTCGCTCATATCTTTCAGTAAAATTTTTACCAGTTTCTTATTTTCCATTATTTACCTGACTTAATTTGATTTTGTAAAAATACTAATTTAAATTACTTATACATCGAACACTTCTTGTTTATTGGGAAGTACGATAAAAAATTTTGTTTGAGAGCGTAGCCATCGCTATCATGAAAAAAATTGAATTGGGCAGTTACTATAGTGGCGGTCGATCTAGAGCTGTAATAGATGTTCATTTTAGATTTTTAGAAATCTGTAATTTTACCACTCTTATGTAACCTCTTTTTCTCAAGTTATTTTTCTTGAGGCTATATTGCCAGATAATGAGGGACTAAAAAGCATCTTCAAAAATATGTAGATTAATTTGTTTTTCGATACAATACCCGTAAATTTGGCGAGTCTCAAAGATTTTATCAATTATTAACAGAAGATGTAGGTAATCCATATTTGACAGCACAATTAAATCAAATTGTATCATTATTCCAACTATCAGATAATATGGTACATATGTAGAGACAATTTGAAAAATTAAAAATAAGACAAAGTGGACAATTAGGATTATCTTTAAAATTTGATGACAAAGGACACACAATTGAACCTATTGATGAAAGTGAACTAACGAGCTTTGACAAAAACCTCAAAAAAGCACTTAATTATAATCCTAAAGAAAATAAATAATAACATTTAATTAGTTGGTATTTAATTGTAGTTCAGACGAATATTTATAAAACAAAGAAAAAAACAAACTTTAACTGTTGAAAAAATAAAGCACAATATATATATCTAAATATTGATTTTTGCTATATTAGAAACATAGTAGATTACCATGAATAAAGCGATTACATCTGTGGGGACAATTGATAAAACCCTTTTAAATAAATTTCATTGTGGAGATACAATTGAATTTATGAAGAATCTTCCACGCAAAAGTATAAGTATAATTGTTACATCACCACCCTATAATTTAAAAAATTCTACCGGAAATGGAATGAAAGATGGCAGAGGTGGCAAATGGAGCAATGCAAAATTAATAAATGGATATTCTGACTATAACGATAATATGCCTCATGAAAAATATGTGAAATGGCAAAGGACATGTTTAACTGAAATGATGAATATCTTGACTAATAATGGAGTAATATTCTACAATCACAAATGGAGAGTTCAGGGAGGTTTATTACAAGACAGGCAAGATATTGTTTCTGGGTTTCCAGTAAGACAAATTATAATATGGAAAAGAAACGGGGGTATAAATTTTAATAGGGGCTATTTCTTGCCAACTTATGAGGTTATTTATATGATTGCAAAATCAAAATTCAAACTTTCTGTTGGAGCAAATAAAATGACAGATATTTGGGAATTTTCACAAGAATTTAAAAATGAACATCCAGCACCATATCCAATTGAATTGGCCACAAGATGTATTAAAGCATCACCAGGCGGAATAGTATTTGACCCATTTATGGGGTCAGGAACAACAGCAATTGCAGCAAAAATGCAAAATAGGAATTGGATAGGAGTTGACATTTCAAAAGAATATTGTGAAATGGCTTTAAGCAGATATAAAAATTTCAATTTTAAATATGGTTTCAAAAATCCCAAAATCCTCGAAATCAATTTTCCCGATTATTAGAAATATCTTAAATCTTGGATGGGTTGAAATCCCAGATGTAATTCATGGTACCGGAGCACCCGGTAATACCCTTGAACATCTTGTTGACATCGATATGAATAATAATGATAGTCCTGATTTGAAAGATTGGGAGTTAAAATTTCATGGAGGGGGTTCAAATTTATTAACTCTATTTCATAAAGAGGCCCAGCCCAAAGGCATTATGGACATTATGGTTGATAGTTTTGGATGGGAAGATCAATATGAAAGGATTAGTTTTCGTCATACAATTAGTGGTACTTCTGAGCGGGGATTTAAAATCATAAATATTAATAATAGGATAGTTGTTAAAAATATATACCATGAAAATTTTGAGGCATATTGGGAGCATAATATTTTGCTTGGGCAATTGGCTGCAAAACTGAGAAGATTAATTGTCATTCATGGAATATATGATAGATACAACAGAAAAGTAATATATAATCATGCAATTGCTTATTGGGAACCTGATTTAATTAGTTTTTGTAATGCAATAGAGCAAGGAATTATTTTAATTGATTTTGATGCAAGAACAACAGGAATAAGAGGAACATCTTTAAGAAATCATGGAACCAAATTTAGAATAAGAATTGAAAATATTGGAACAATTTACCAAAATTCCAAAACGATTACCCCTTAGTATATATAATTACTTAATAAATTATAGCAAGACTTTTATTAATTTTGGCAATACAGATACCATAGAAAATAATGATTGGATTTACCTTATCTGAAATAGCTGATATCATAAACGGGGAACTATTCTTGCCCGAAGGATTCCATGAAAAAGAAATAACCGAGGTAGTAACTGACAGCCGGACATTCTTTGATCGTGAAAATGCACTTTTTTTTGCACTGAAAGGCCCCCGGAATAACGGTCATGATTATATTCAGGGACTTATTAAAAGGGGATTGAAAGCATTTGTTGTTTCAGAAAAAAATACAATCACGCCTGCTGCAGCATTCATTTTAGTAGACAATACAACCAGCGCGCTTCACCAACTGGCTGCACATTACCGTAAACTTTTCGACTATCCGGTAATCGGAATTACGGGCAGCAACGGAAAAACAATTATTAAAGAATGGCTACATGATTTGCTTTCAGAAGAATACCAGATTGTCCGCAGCCCTAAAAGCTACAATTCCCAAATTGGTGTGCCACTATCTGTATTGCTTATGACCACACATTATGACCTTGCTATATTCGAAGCCGGCATTTCAAAACCTGGCGAAATGCAACATCTTTCCTTTATTATACAACCGGATATTGGTATTCTCACTAATATTGGCGATGCACACCAGGAAAATTTCATTTCCCATCAGCAAAAGACAGAAGAAAAATTACTATTATTTAATGGTGCAAAAAAAATAATCTTCCGGGTTGACGATAAAGATACAAATGGTATCATCCAAAAATTTTGCGAGAAAAATAACATAGAGGAAATTAGCTGGACACTCGAGGACCGGGATGCTCTTATACGGTTTACAAAATATTCTGCTGACGGGATTACAGAAATCACTGCTGACAAGGAAGGCGATAAATACAATTTTAAAATACCATTCACCGATGATTCGGCAGTTGAAAATGCATGCAACTGTTTTGCTGCTGTTACAGTTTTACTTGATGCCCCGGAAAAAATATTGCATGCATTTGGGGAAATATCACCTATAGCAATGCGTCTTGAAATAAAACAGGGTATTAATAACTGTCTTCTTATCAACGATTACTATAATTCTGATTTGGCATCCTTGGCAATTGGAATGCAGGTTTTACATCAACAGGCAAAAAAAAGCCATTTAAAAAAACATGTCATACTTTCAGATATCCGGCAGACGGGCATGGCGTCTAATGATCTATACAAACAGGTCAACCAGCTTTTGGAACAATGGAAGATAGATGAAATTACGGGTATCGGACCAGAGATATCAAATAATTATGAATCATTTTCCGTGAAAAAATCTTTTTATCCGGATACTGAAATTTTCATAAAAAAAATCAGTCGTAACAATTTTTTTAATTCGGTTCTTTTAATCAAAGGTGCCCGTGCATTTAAATTCGAAAAAATTTCCTCGCTGTTGCAGTTAAAAGCTCACCAGACTGTGCTGGAAATCGATATGAATGCTCTGGTACATAACCTGAACATTTTCAGGGGACTGCTTCGTCCTTCCACAAAAATAATGGTTATGGTAAAAGCCTTTTCATATGGCAGCGGGGACATAGAAATTGCAAAATTGCTTGAGTTTCAGAATGTAGATTATCTGGCTGTTGCAGTTGCTGATGAAGGAGTAAAGTTGCGGGAAGCGGGTATCCAGACACATATAATTGTAATGAATCCGGAGGAGCACAGCTTCCAGAATATGGTTGATTACCAGCTCGAACCTAATATTTACAGTCTGATGCTTCTGAAAAAATTCAGTAAAAATATTACAGAAAACGGATTGAATAAATTTCCTGTTCATATTAAAATAGATACTGGTATGAACAGGTTAGGTCTTAAATCTGATAAAGAAATAGAAATGGCGCTATCTGAATTGGCATCGGATAATATATTAAAGATAAAATCAGTTTTTTCACATCTGGCGGCAAGCGATGATAAGGACTCTGACACTTTCACCCATCAGCAATTAAACCGGTTTGATGATGTTTCCAAGAGAATATTGAATGCTGTATCTTACAAAATCTACCGCCATATTTTAAATTCATCCGGCATTGAACGTTTCCCTGATTATCAGTATGATATGGTGCGACTGGGAATAGGATTATATGGAATTTCGGCAACAAACCTGCCCCTGCGAAATATAAGCACATTTAAAAGTATGGTTTCACAGGTGAAGAAAGTAAATGCAGGTGAGTCTGTAGGCTATGGACGAAAAGCTATTATGAAGCGCGACAGTAAAATTGCTGTTGTACCGACTGGATATGCTGACGGAATCGAGCGCCGGCTGGGTAACGGAATCGGAGAAGCCTTTGTAAAAGGCCACCGCGTCCCCTTTGTGGGAAATATTTGCATGGACATGTTAATGCTTGATGTTACCGGAATTAATGTAGTGACTGGTGACACCGTTGAATTTTTCGGTCATGCCATACCGGTTTCGGAAGTAGCGCAAAAAGCCAAAACAATACCCTATGAGATATTGACAGGGATATCACAACGTGTTAAAAGAATATATCTTTATGAATAATCTTAAACACTAATCTGAGTCCGCTTAGAAAGTCCGCTGACTGCGTTATGCTTGCCAGCAAACTTTCTATTCCAGTCTGTCTATTTTATGAACAGACACTAATCAGCCTAATTTACTTATACGTTCAAGTCTGCCAAAGTCAAGTACCCCAATCTTACGCCTGTCAATAGCAATAACTTTTTCATTGGCAAATGCGGATAAAGTCCTTATCGCATTGGAAGGAGTCATATTCGAAAGGTTGGCAATATCTTCCCGTGAAAGGTAAACGCTAAGTGTTACCCTGTCATTCTGATATCCAAATTTTTCTATTAAAAGAATCAGGCTCTCAGCCAATCTGCCCCTGATATGTTTTTGAGTCAGTGAAACGGTCCGGCAATGCAAAAAACTCAATTCTTCAGACAATTTCTTTATGATCTGTTTTGAAAAGGAATAATTTCTGAATGCTACATTAATTATAAAATTATAATTTACTGAACAAACCAATGAATCCTCCAGTGTCACAGCAGTAGAAATATGATTCTTTTCTGCAAATAATGAACTAAAACCTAAAATTTCCATTGATCCAGCCATCTGTATTATCTGTTCATGGCTACCAATACCCTCCCTAAAAATTTTCACCTTACCATTCACAAGCATTATAAAAGTCGCAGGCTTGTCACCCTGGTTAAAGATCACTTCATTTTTCTTATAATGATACAAGAAAATATGTTGCTCAAGCTCTTTTCTTTCTTCATCTGTCAACAGATAAAAAACAGACTTTGTATTATAGATAATATCCTTAATACCTGATTCGATATTTAACATAACCATCAATGATATGTTTTATAACATCAAAGTTATCAATTTTATAAAATTTATTAAACTTGCATTCAACTAATTTTAAATTACATAAAGGCTTTATAAATTATAAATTTTAGTTTTTATGCCGAACTCAACTTCAAAAGATTTTTATATTTGCAAATCTTTATATGTTATGCATTTACTTAACTTTAAATAGAATAATATGCTTAAAGGACATCCCAAAGGATTATATGTAGCGTTCTTTTCCAACATGGGTGAACGGTTTGGTTACTATACAATGCTTTCAATATTCGTACTCTACCTCCAGGCAAAATATGGATTTACTGCTGCGGAGGCCGGCACCTATTACGGTGGTTTATTGTTTGGAGTTTATTTTCTCCCGTTATTTGGCGGTATTATCGCAGACAAAGTGCTAGGTTACGGAAAAACGATTATGCTGGGTACAATAATAATGTTTCTCGGTTATTTAATTCTATCTATACCGGCGCAGACCCTGATCGTTACCATTATTTCGTTGATTATCATTTCGTTAGGTACCGGCTTTTTTAAAGGTAACCTACAGGCGTTAGTTGGCAATATGTACGACGACCCGGGTTACGATCCTTACCGCGACAATGCCTTTAACATTTTTTACATGGGAATTAATATCGGGGCATTTTTTGCACCCTCCGCAGCCACAGGTATAAGTAACTGGGTGCTTGGGAAAGAGGGACTGACTTACAATCCCCGCATACCAGACCTTGCGCACAAATTCCTAAATGGAGATATTTCAATAAAAGAACAGCTTACCACACTTGCTGAAAAACAAGTTGGCGGGCCTGTCAGTGATCTGGCACAATTCAGCCACAACTATATAGATACATTATCTTTATCATATAATGCAGGTTTTGCAATTGCCGCAACTAGTATGATACTGTCCTTACTGATTTTTATCGGATTCCGCAAATATTACAAATCGGCAGATATTACCGAACATCAAAAATCGAAAGACAAAAACTTGAAAGTCCGGCTTATTGAATTAAAACCTGAAGAGCAACGTGCACGTCTGGTAGCACTGTTTTTAGTATTCTCTGTTGTAATGTTCTTCTGGATGGCCTTCCATCAAAGCGGCTTTACTCTGTCGATATTTGCACGTGACTATACTGCAAACAGTGTTAGCAATTTCACCTATATTTTCTTTGATCTGGCTGCTTTTCTGCCCTTTCTGGCTGCGCTGATCGGATTAATTATTCTGCTTAATAAAAAAATAAAAAAGAAATGGAATCCTTTGGGCGCTATTCTGCTTGTGGCAGGTGCTTTGATCTGCTATTTTGTATATTCTGGTTATAACAAAGAAATGCCAATCGCCCCACAGATGTTTCAACACTTTAACCCAATATTCATAGTATTCATGACACCTGTGATTGTATTCCTGTTCAATTATTTACGAAGCAAAGGAAAAGAGCCTTCTTCACCAAAGAAGATCGGATTTGGCATGATACTTACAGCTATCGGCTTTATGATCATGGTAGGCGCATCATTCAATCTTATTTCCCCCCGGGTGCTCGAGGGAGGAGTCTCAGGCATTTTAAGGTCGCCTTACTGGCTTATCGGAACTTATTTTACACTGACCATTGCCGAATTGTTCCTGAGTCCTATTGGAATTTCATTCGTTTCAAAAATAGCTCCTCCTAAATATAAAGGACTTGCACAAGGCGGCTGGCTGGCTGCAACTGCCATCGGAAACCTTATGGCCGGACTTATCGGTTATTTCTGGAATAAAATTGAGTTATGGCAGTTCTTTTTAATACTTGTAGTAATGTGCCTGCTGGCAGCTACCTTTATCTTCAGCGTATTAAAACGACTGGAAAAAGCTACTGGTAATTCATAGTAAATATCGGTAATGCCAGAGAGACTTTCTTCTTTAATCAGCTTAAAACTTATTACAATGTTACAGCTTCAAAAAAAGCAGATTTCTTAATTGAAGGATACACTTTTGAGATAGGAGGAAAAAACAAGCAGAAAAAGCAAATCAAAGATATTGAAAACGCATATATAGTAAAAGATAATATTGAAATTGGAACTGATAACGTTATTCCTCTTTGGTTATTCGGATTTTTGTATTGAAATGCTTATAATGGAACAAAGGTTTACACGTATTGGCAGTTATTGGGGCAGAAAAGAGGAAACTGAAATTGACCTGATAGCCGTAAATGAACTTGAAAATTATGCTGAATTTATCGAGGTAAAACCAAATCCGGCACAGATAAATATAGAAAAACTACGAGAAAAGAGTTATGCCTTCATGCGAGCAACGGGTGAACTGAAGGATTATAACATAATTTACCGGGGGTTATCCATGAAGAATATGTAGGAGATTAATTGTATTCACTTGGCAAAAAAAAACCGATACAGACAAAAAGAAAAAACCAAACTGCTAACCCAAAATAATAACTGTTTATTTATGTTTAATTTATAGTATTTAAAATGCTATATTTACATTTAATTTATTGCATTTTTATACTTTTCATCCTTTCAGCTTTTTAATAGTTATCCCGTTTCAGGTTATAGTTTATAAATCATCCTTCACGTTTTCCTGTTATCTTCTAACTGGCATCATGGGCTCCGGATGATTGACCAGGATTGCTTTTAAAGTTGCCGCAACCTCTTTGTTTTGTTCGTAGATATTTTTTGTTTCCAACGGATCTTTTAAATAATCATACAATTCATAAACTTTCTCACCTTCAGGATTATCAATACTTCGCCATTCTACAAGCCGGTACCGGTCAGTTCTGACAGCCCGCCCCAAATGGCCACCTCTGGGATATGAATGGTAAGCATGATCTCTGATTCTTAAACCAGGATTTTTAAGTACGGGAACCATACTTAAACCATCAACGGGTTGCGGTACATTTGGTTTTTCCAGCCCTGCCAATTCAGCCAAAGTTGGATAAATATCGACGGTTTCAACCAGCTGGTCGGTGGATGTATTTGGTTTTGTAACATCTGGGGCCACCATTATGAGAGGAATAATATTTGCCTGTTCGTAATTGGTATGTTTGGTCCAGTAACCATGGTCTCCAAGATGCCATCCATGATCCCCCCACAAAACAATAATGGTATTTTCAAGCATATTTAAACGCTCAAGTTCATCCATTATACGACCGAGTTGCGCATCCATATAACTCATCGATGCATAATAACCATGAATCAATTTTCTGGTTAATTCATCCGAATAAACATACTTATTTTCGGGAATAGGTTTAAACTGTGAAATTTCTCCTCCTCTTTTTGATGCAAAACTCGGTGCATCGTCGGGATCTTGCAAATATTCAGGCATTGGAAATTCTTTAGGATTATACATATCCCAGTATTTTTTAGGAACACTAAAGGGTAAGTGTGGCCTGGCAAATCCAATTGCCATAAAAAACGGCTGCTCAGAATTTTTATTCAATTCACGCAAACGGTCTATAGCGTGCCTGGCAATCCGTCCGTCTGCATAGGCATCATCAACAACATCCGGCGATTCCCATGCTGCACCCCTTGGTAACTCATTGTTGGACGGAAGATTAGAAAAATACAGACGCATATTTTCAAAGTATGCTTCTTCACGGGTTAGCTGCCGGTTGGTACTTTCAGGCAATAGGTATTCAATCACCTTTTCTTTATGGTGAGGAATACTCCATGAAGCCTCATCGTTCGTGTTACCATGCCCTATATGGTAAACTTTTCCCATAGACTCTGTGTGGTACCCGGAATTCATAAAATGCTGCGGAAGGGTGACGGCATCAGGATAAATATCGCGGAAGTCAACGCCGAAATTATAAAGTCCTGTACTTGTGGATTGTGAACCCAACATTAGATTATATCGCGATGCTACACAAACTGCCTGGTTACAATAGGAATTATTGAACCGAATACCTTTTTCTGCGAGACGGTCGATATTTGGACTTATAGCAACTGGATTACCATAGGTGCCTAATGTTGGTTTCAGGTCATCAACCAAGAATAGAATTACATTTTTATGGTTTTCATTTACTTTAGGTAAGTTATGTTCCCCGCAACCAAAGCCAAAGCTGCAAAATAAGATTGCAGCACCAAGTGATTTTATGTTTTTGAAAAATAAATTTTTAAATGTATTCATTTTATTTAAAAATGTTTTAATTCCCCCAGTATCTTTTTTTATAGGCATTTTCTGTATCGACAGGAATTCCCTGGTCGTTTTGCGCTTTCATCCAGTCATCCAGTGCATTTTGGTGTTCCTCCAATTCATGCTCAAATATTGGGTTGCCGGAAAGGTTATTAAACTGCTCTTTATCGGTCTCCACTGCATAAAATTCTTCAGCAGGCCGTTGGTAAAAACGTTCTGCCAGGTATTTTTCACGGGCGCTGGTATTCGCTTTTTCTTTCCAGCGTTCCCACCATACTTCTCCATGGGCCCCTGCTTCGAGATGTTTTTCAAAATAAGTACTATCGGGTAATAAATTGCGTATATAATGATATTCCCCGCTTATTACAGATCTGATCGGATAAGGTTTTCCTTCCGGCACATTATTATGCATACAGTAAACATATTTTCTGTGTTTCTCTTTTTTGCCCAGCAGGACATCCAGAAAACTCGTCCCTGAAACTGCCGGAACTTCCTCTCCTCCTGCAACATCGATAAAAGTAGGGGTAATATCTGCAAACTGAACAAGTGCCTGTGTGCCTGTTCCCGGTTTTATTTTCCCGGGCCATTTGGCTATCAGTCCGGTATGGACACCCAAATCCCAGTTTGTCCATTTACCCCCGCTGAACTGCCATCCCTGTTCTGTGGAAACCATCACCAGTGTATTGCTTGCTTTTCCTGTTTCTTCCAGGGTTTTAAGTACCTCACCCACCTGCCGGTCAAAATAAGTAACTTCGGCAAGGTAACGCGAATAAGCTTCCCTGACTTCGGGAGTATCACCAAGGTGGGCTGGCAACTTCAATTTATCCGGCGGATATGCTGATGCATCTCCCAATGTCCAGGGGGCATGGGGACTTGTGGAGCAGACAAATAAACAAAAGGCTTCATCGTTTTTCTCTTCCATAAATCTTTTTATCCCTGTAAGATCTTCTGTTTTTTCATTGGCCAACACACAATTTTCTTCAAATCCAGGCACATTTATATATGGAAATACTTCTTTGGGAGAAGCATGTTTCTTGCCCGATATTCCTACCCTGTATCCCAGGTTGGTCAGGTAATGAAAAATACTTTTTATACCGGGTTTTGACCTGCCATGATTCCAGGCACAACCGCTTTCCATCGGGTACAACCCTGTGTATAATTCATGACGGGCCGGTACACACATCGCCATGCTCACATAAGCCCTGTTAAAAATCAATCCTTCACCGGCTAATTTGTCAATATTTGGTGTTTTGGCATTTTGTCCTCCATAATAACCAATTTCGCTGTAGGTGCAATCATCGGCCATAATAAATAAGATGTTGGGTCGGGAGGTGGCAGAATTCTCCGCGGATAAAACCGGGGAAGCATTCCACATTAAAAATATAATAAGAGCAATATGTCTCATAATTTGTTCTCTTTTAGAATAAATTACTGATAACGGAAAACAGCGACGTCAATCAGGTCAGTTTTTGTCTTCCCGATTGTTTTAACGGAAATTGAATTCTCCCCGGCTTTCAGATAACTTAACTCTTCATCGAAAAGGGGGAAAAACTGAATTCCCGGTTCTCCCCACCGGGCGCCCATTCTTGTCTTCCGAAACAACGTTCCGTTTATTGCTATTTCACAATCGTTAAATCCTTCAACAGCGACAGCCATTTTTTCAGGAATTTCAGAAAGGTTAAAACTTTTTTCTATTTCAACCGGGGTTTTCACCACTGTATTCACCGGAATAAATTCATTCTTGTCACCCACAGGAAGCTGTATATTTTTTCCCGATACGGTTCTCCAATCGGACCCAAAATCTATCACAGGAATGAGGGTGGGAGGAGAATACAGCCCTGAATTTATTTCACGCATGGTTTCCTTTTCAATCTTGGAAACTTTCCTGTCGTAGGTCAGGTATCCGTTCAGCTCATGTTCCACATCGGTAATCTGGGTATAAACCAATGCATTACATCCACTGCCTGAATTCAGGCAGCGGACGGTTTCAATAAATTTTCCGTAAGCATCCTGAAACACTTCCGGTGAACCATACGTATGTCTTCCGGCTTCCTCTTTAAAACTATATTTATCTACAGGAATATAATTTCTGTGGTTTTTTTGTTCCGGTGGATTTTCATCGCAATACCACGTATGGCCGGGAATGGCCAGGTTGATACCGGCCGCCTCTCCTATAACAAGAACGCGTTGTCCGTTCATTTTAAAATCTGCCGCATTATTCCTCGGATAAAACGTATAATCATGGACATCCATCACGTCTCCCACTGGGTAATCATCCCAACCGCTGGCACAGTTAATGATTCGTGTCGGGTCGTAATTGTCAATCCAGTTGGTATAAAACTCCGTATTATGCTGGCTCCAACCCTCATTAAAAACAACCCACATAATAATGGAAGGATGATTGTGCAACCAGTCAACCATCGCCTTAAACTCAGTGTGCCATTGTTTTGCGGCTGCGTCATCAACAGTTTGTCCATATTTGGGCATACAAATCATGTCCTGCCAAACCAATAAACCCAGCTTATCGGCATGATAATACCAGCGGGCCGGGTGAGTTTTTATGTGCACCCTTACCATGTTGCAGCCAATATCTTTTAAATACTGCAAATCAAATTTTATAGCTTCTTCGCCGGGTGGGTTCAATACGCCATCGGGCCAGTACCCCTGGTCAAGCGGGCCATATTGAAAAAGTGGTTCATCATTCAGGTGAATACGCCGGTATCCATCGGTTGCCTTCTTCACTTCCACCTTCCGCATCCCGAAATAACTTTTTACTTTGTCCACTGTTTCCGTCTCCTTTTTCAGGAGCAATTTCAAATCATATAAAACCGGATTGGAAGGAGACCATGCTTCAAAATTGTTCACCGGCACTTCAATATCATTCCCGGGAATACCTGTATTTTCTGCTACAAGCCGGCCATCCTTCCACACCTGCGCCAATAAGGTTCCGCCTTTCCCTCTGGCCTTTACGTTTATCCGGACGCCCGATGCATCATATTCCGGGATGACTTTGACATTTTCAATGGAATTTTCAGCCACAGGCTCTATCCAAACGGTTTGCCATATTCCGCCGGTAGGCTGGTAGCGAAATCCCTGCCTGTTTTCAGGCATAATCTGTTTACCAATGGCCTGACTTTGGTTTTCGGTGGCATCCCAAACACAAACATGGAGTTTATTTTTCCCTTTTTTAAGATAGGGAGTAATATCAAAAGAAAAAGGATCGTATCCGCCCCGGTGCTGGCCTATTCGCTCGCCGTTAATGTATACACTTGTTTCCCAGTCGCTGGCAGCAAAATGCAACAAAACATTTTTCTCCTTCCAGTTGGAAGGAATTTTAAACGTTCGCTGATACCACAATACTTCATTGTGCCGCAATATTCGGCCCACACCTGACAGGGGCGCGTCTATGGCAAACGGAACCAGTATCTTGCCTGTCCATTCCGACGGTACTTCCCATGTAGTCCAACTGGATGCGGTTGTAAGTCCCTGTACAGGCTCAAAATCGATGGATTTAACAATGTAATCCCACAAACCGTTCAGGTTCATCCACTCTTCCCTCTCCATCTGGGGGCGGGGATACTCAGGAAACGGCGCATCGGTATCTACTGTTTGGGCGAAAGGTGTCAGCATAGGAGAGGGTGCAATCTCATATTGTGACTTAACAGTACAACCGGAAAGCATAAAAAAGAGTGCACTCAAAAAAAATAAATTTTTCATTACTGATTTTATAAGAGTATTAAACTATCTTTCGGTATTCTTCGATATAACTTCTGGCATGGTCCAGTTTTTTGGAGGAAACCAATTTTCTGATTGTAATTCAGGCTTTACCCCTGTGTCCATCTCGTTAAACTCCAATATCAGAGCATTTAATTTTTCAACTATATTGAGAAATTTAGAGGAAAGATCATTTTGCTCTAAAGGGTCTTTTTCAATAAGGAATAATTCTCCATTGTTTATCTTCCATTTTTTTGATACAACAGCAGAATTCCCTAAAAAGATATACCTTTTAGGAAGGGTGTCTCCTTTTAGCGCAGGCAAAACATCAATCCCATCGACATTATTGCAAATACTTCCGTCAATAATCTCTCTGATGGTAGGGAAAATGTCAATGTAAGAAGCTAACTCATTCGATTCGCTTCCCTTCTTAATCATTTCTGGCCATTTTACTAAAGAAACAGTCCGGACTCCTCCTTCCCATTCAGTATGTTTGGCTCCTCTCAACGGAGAATTGTCTCCACCAAATTCATAAATACCACCGTTATCACTTAAAAACCAAATTAGTGTATTTTCTTCCATTCCCTTCTCCTTCGTTGCAGTTATAATTTCTCCTATCCATTTATCCATACAGGTTACCATTGCTGAATATGTTTGTCTTAAATTATTGCCCCTTCCTGTAAGTCCATAAGAATCCATTCCCCGTTCACCCTTATGCCCTTGAACTACTGCATAATCTTCATTTTCTGCATTTGGGTCAAATCCATATAGTTTTAGTTCTTCCTCTTTAGCCTGCATAGGTGAATGAGGGGCATTAAAGGCAACATAAGCAAAAAAGGGAGTTTCAGCATTTGCTTCCCTGATAAACTTCACTGCTTCCCTACCGATTAGATCGGTTGAATAACCCTCGTCAAAACAAGGCTCATTATTTCGATGCCAGTCAAGTTCATTATCACGTTTATGGGTGTAATAATCAATGGCTCCGTTATAGTGCCCATAAAAATATGTAAATCCCTGACTACTGGGGTGATATTTATAAACTGAATGGCCTAAATGCCACTTTCCAAAAGCACCCCTTTCATTATATCCTGCTTTTTCTAAAATTTCTGGTAAAAAGAGTTCTTCAGGTGGTATTCCTCCTTTATGTCGAGGTGATAAAACATGGTTTCGAAGATTGAAACGATCCGGATATTTACCTGTCAACAAACCGGCCCGGGTAGGACTACAGACTGGTGCGGTATAAAATCGTTTTAGCTCAATGCCCTCAGATGCCAGCTTATCTAATTCTGGAGTTAGGATTTTACTTCCATGAAAACCGACATCATTCCACCCTAAATCATCAGCTACAATAATTATTATATTCGGTTTATTTACCTTAGAAGGTGTTGCTTCAAGATAATAACTCAGTGTTAAAAATAAAATTATAAAATAAATGGTTTTTTTATTATCTCTGTCATCAAAATTATTCATAATCAAATTTTTTAAACGTTTGTGGAATTTCAACAGGCATAGATTTTCTCCATTCAATTACCTTTTTTGCCAGACTTTCTGCTAAAGAATTATTTTCGCCGACAATATTATTTGTTTCAGCCGGGTCATTCTTCAGGTTGTATAATTGAGCTCCAGTTGAATCTGCATTTATAAATAATTTCCAATCTCCTTGTCTGATTGCCATGTTAGGCGAACGGAATGCTTCGTTCCCCGGCTGTATTGAACCGCCCGAATTGCTCGAATATTCCCACATCAACGGCTGCGTGACATGAACAGGGGAACCAAGCAATGCGGAACTTTTATCTGTCCCGTCCAGGTTTTCCGGATACGAAATTCCCAGCATCGAGCATAGCGAAGGAAATAAATCCATTGCAGCCATCACTGTAGTTGAGTCAGTTGCCGAGGCAGGAATATGTCCTTTCCACTGAATAATAAAAGGCATCCTGATGCCTCCTTCGTACAGACTCCATTTGCGTCCATAAAATTCACCCGTAAATCCCGGAGGATATAATTTACCCTCATACTCATCCGGATATCTCTGCCTGTTATAATAGTAAGGCCAGTCAGTAGGGCCGTTGTCGCTGGTAAAAACAATGATGGTATTTTCCAACAGGCCTCGTTTATCAAGTTCATTAACAAATCGTCCGATTTGATTGTCGAGTTCTTTCAGTACAGCGAAAAATTTTTGTTCCCAAGGGTTTTTAGTATAGGATTTATATTTTTCCAGCATAGAAGTTTCTGGTAAAAAAGGATCGTGTACATCATTAGGACAAAGATTTACAAAGAAGGGCTTTTCAAGGTTACTATCAATAAATGCCAGGGCACTGTCAATATAAATTGCCGTTGACTGATATTTCTCTGCCCAGATAATATTCCCCCTGCCCAATTTTGCGCTTTGCTCACAAAGCTTATCATTGGGAAACAGTATCCGGTCTCCTATTCCCTCGAAGCTGACAAGAGATTTATCGAATCCGTATTCCGTTGGATAAGGAACATCTCCCAAATCGCGGCCACCTCCCATGTGCCATTTGCCAAAATGCCCTGTAGCATAACCATTTTGTTTTAATGTACGGGCAAAAAACGGTACTTCAGGATTCAGATAGTGTGCCATTGCCCGGTTGTTGTTTTGTTCGGAACTGGCAATAAAAGAATGGATTCTGTGCCTCATGGGATAGGTACCTGTATTTAATGCTACCCGTGAAGGGGAACAAATGGGTGAGTTGACATAGAAATTGGTAAATCTGAGGCCTTCACCGGCCAATGCATCAATATTGGGCGTTTCAACAACCGGATTTCCGAAACAGGAAGGATCGGAATAACCCATATCGTCAATTAAAATAATAACTAAATTGGGTTTCATGTCCTTTTTCCCATAGCTACACCCTGTCAAACCGGCTATCAGTGCAAAATGGAAAAACACATTCAGAAACTTCCGGGCAATTCCCCTGCAAAAAAATATTTTCATGTGATTTTGATTTTGTTGTTTAATTTTTAGTTTTTTCAGGAATAATGCCATCTGCAGGAGATAATTTTTATCCTTTCTGCTTCAACCTTATAAATCAGCCGGTTTATCAATACTTCTTCCTCTATTCCTTTGATTATTGTCATGAATATAAAAATAGAAAATTTTTCAATACCTCGCTACCAGAGGCATCTTCCTCCCGAATCCAAAAGCCTTGGAGCTTATACGCAATATGGGTGGTGTTTGAAACCGCTTGTATTCATTTGTGTTTACCATTCTGATAACCCGTTTAACGGTTTCCGGATCAAAACCATGGGCTGCTATTTCAGTGGGCGACTGATTAAGTTCGATAAAACGGAAAAGAATGCCATCAAGTATGTCGTAATCGGGCAGAGAATCAGTGTCTTTCTGATTGGGACGCAGCTCTGCAGAAGGGGGCTTGACAATACTGTTTTCAGGTATTATTTCCTTGTCTTTATTAATATACCGTGCCATTTTAAAAACATCAGTCTTGTAAACATCGCCTAACACGGCAAGTCCGCCGTTCATATCACCATACAGTGTGCCGTAACCGACAGCAGATTCGCTTTTATTCGAGGTGTTCAGCAAAATATGGCCAAATTTATTGGAAATTGCCATTAAATATATGCCTCGTGTTCGGGCCTGGATGTTTTCCTCTGTAACTCCCCGTGCCGTTGCATTAAACAAAGGAGAAAGGGCTTTTTCAAATTCGTCCACTGCATTCTGAATATTCACGATATCATATCTGATCTTAAGATTTTCAGCCAGCCGCAGGGCATCTTTCAGACTGTGGCCGGAAGAATATTTAGAGGGCATAAGAAGTACCCTTACATTTTCCGGTCCGAGAGCTCTGACCGCCAATACTGCTGTAACAGCCGAGTCTATTCCTCCGGATAGTCCGAGTGTGGCCCGCTTTAATCCCATCTTTGCAAAGTAATCGCGGATTCCCAGAATCAGGGCATCATAAATTTTTTCAATATTTCCGGTATGAGGCTGAAGATCTTTATTCCCCGGATTCTGGGTATCAACTATTATAAAATCTTCTTCGAAATATTTCATCTCCCTGATTATATCACCTTTCTTATCAATAAATACAGAACCCCCATCGAAGATTAGTTCAGTCTGTGCACCGGTCTGATTTATATACAGAACCGGCAGTCCATATTTTTTGGCTTTCATCATAAGTATATCCTTCCGCCAGCTTTCCTGGTTGTATGAAAAAGGAGAGGCTGAAATATTTACCACAAAGTCCGGATCATATTTGGCAAGTTCTTCCAGGGGCGAAACCTTATAAAGCTTGTCTTTTGCAAATTCATTGGCCGTAGGTTGTTCATCCCACAGATCCTCACAAATAGTAACAGCTATTTTTTCACCTTTATATTCTACTATGCTGAAATCACTATTCGGTTCAAAATGACGGTATTCATCGAATATATCATATGTAGGCAGAAGAGTTTTATTATGAACAGAGCGGATTTCTCCGTCTGTCAGTAAGTAAGCTGAATTAAAAAGGTTTTTTCCTCTCTCATATTCATTGATCCGCGGGGCACCGATTATGGCAGCAATTCCCCGGCAATGTCCTGCAATTTTCCTCACCGTTTCCTCTGCCTTCTCAATAAACTCCTTTTTCTCAAGAAGATCATGAGGATAATAGCCGGTTACTGACAATTCCGAAAAAACGACCATGTCAGCTCCCTGATTCCTTGCTTTTTCAATATTCCGTATTATTTTGTCTGCATTCCCTTCAAAATCGCCTATTATATAATTTAGCTGTGCAAGTGCTACTTTCATGAGTATTAACTTTTATCGTATTTACTGCAGAGAAAAAAAGTTCAAAATTAAAATCAGCCGATAATTTTTCAAGCAGATTTCCTGCATCAAAACTGAAGTCTGAAAACAGATCAATATCGACCGATTTTCTGTGTCCCAATCTTAAAGCCAAAGCAGTACCACCTGCCAGGTAAAACCGATTAAGGTATTCCTTTTGCTGTAATTGAATTAATAGCTCCAGTGTTGAGCGGTCGATTGCTTCCTTGTATAACATTTGAATTTATTTTTTGGAATATCAAATAGCAGAGACAGGAAATTCAATGTTTTGGGATCAATATAATTAAGATTTATAATTGTATCTTTGATTACTTCATCTCCATAATAGTTTCTCACCGATTTTATCTCTTCAAGATTACCAAGGTTCATTATTCGTTCAATGATTATCTTCCTGGATTTTTGATCATCCAGAAATTCAGGACTTATATCCCAAAAATAAGTTTTATTGAGTTGTTTCAACAATTCCTGCATCGCTTTATTTTTATTCAAAAATAAGAAAAATACCTTTATCTGCTATTATTAACAAATCTTTCATTAAACTTAGCTAACTACTTTATGCTCACCATTAAAAAGGTCATTTACGAATTTTACCTTATCATTTTCATGGCTGCATAAGCTTTGTCCGCCGAATTTATTCAGGCGGACCTTGTAGCAAACTTTCTTTTCCAGACTCTTTACTTTATGGACAGACACTATTCAAGCCAGCCATGCCGCCGAATATTATCAGCCAGACTAATGGATTTATTGAATACCGTAAAAGTTGTTTTATTTTTTATCAACTTTTGCAATAAACTTAAAAGAAAAGCGTATTTAATCCAAATAGAACACAGATCACGCTGTTTAAATCAATTAATTATGATTTTATTCGATGAAACGAGCATGTTCTTTTTAAACAAAAAATAACAAAAAAGTATTATAGAGCATACAAAAGCGAACCGCCTCACATGTATGATGCAACCGAGACAGGATTTTATAAGTTCTCAAATTTTTAATTAATTTTTTCTCAGATAATTATAAAATTATATACAGATGAGTAAAAGCTGGTTTTTTATTATTATACCGTTAATCTTGCTTTCCTGCAAAAGGAATCCGCATAAAGTCGATATTTCAGGGATTGATAAAGAAATCGAAGTAATACGTTTTGAGAAGGAACTTTTTGCCCTTCCCCTTAGCGACACCCTGTACGAACTTTCACAATTACGAAATAAATATCCTGAATTCTTCGACCTTTTCACATGGAAAGTAATCAATATAGGCGGTATTGAAGACGAACATTTCCCGAAATTAATGACGGAATTCCTAACTGATACTATGATAAGGGATATCAAAATTTCGGTGCAGGAGGAATTTTCAGACTTCGAAGATATAGAAAACGGATTGATAAGAACTTTTAAATATTATCAGTATCATTTCGCGGTAAAAAAAATCCCGACAATTTTTACAATGATCTCGGGTTTTAACCAGTCGGTCGTGACAGCCGAAAATATTATCGGCATAAGTCTGGATAAATATCTCGGACGGGATTGCAACTATTACACCCAGCTAAATAATGTTCCAATGTACAAAATCAAAAATATGCACCCCGGGAAAATATTATCAGATGTTGTGTACGCCTGGGGAATGACTGAATTTAATGATATGGACGAAACCACTACCTTGCTCGATAATATCGTATACCAGGGCAAGCTTATGTATCTGACAGATGCCATGCTGCCTGAAATGCATGACACCATGAAAATAGGATATACTGCCCAGCAGCTTGAATGGTGCAGTAAAAACGAACCACATATGTGGAATTACATAATAGAAAATAAAAAATTATACTCCAATAAACGGATGGATATCCTGCGGTACATCAATGACGGTCCGTATACAACAGGATTTCCAATCGAGTCACCACCCCGCACAGGAATCTGGATAGGCTGGCAGATAGTCAAGCAATACATGAAAAAGAATGAGAATGTCACTCTTCCCGAATTGATGGAAAACACAGACTACCAGCAAATATTAAACGACTCGAAATATTATCCCGAGTAATTTATAGCTCTCTGATCTTAATGTTCCTGAACCACACATCATCACCATGATCCTGCAAAGCAATATAACCTTCTTTAGCAACGTCCGCCCAGTCGGGATTCAATTCAGGAAATTTAGAATCCTTAACCAATTCTTTCCAGTCATCGGTCCATAGATGATATTCCAGAACAGTTTCGCCATTTTGCCTGTGAACAACAGTTCCGTCATATACTAATATCTCTGCTGAGTTCCACTCGCCGGCAGGTTTTGTATTCTGTGGTTCTGCGGGAATCAAATCGTATAAAGATGCTGCCTTACGGTTGCCGTTCTTTCCTAACAATGCATCAGGATGTTTGGCATTGTCCAATACCTGAAATTCCGGAGCAGTCTTCCATATCGGCCAATCTTCAACTTCCTCACCGAGATAAAAAATGCCGGAATTCCCGCCTTCGCCGATTTTCCAGTCAATTTTCAGGTGAAAATTAGAAAACTTTTTGTCGTAAAGAATATCCCCGCCTTTTTCTGAACCGGCTTCTCCTCTTCCTGATCCCATGCAGTGCAACGTGCCGTCAGCTACCTCCCAGCCTTCCGGAAATATTTCTTTATTTACACCACGCCACCCTTTGTTTGTTTCTCCGTCAAATAATAATACCCATCCTTCTTCTCTCTCTTGCTGGGTTAATTCATTAGGTCCTGATGTTTCTTCTACCATAGCTTCCTTTTCTTCAGATTCATCTTCTGCTTTTTTTTGGCCACCCTTACATGAAATACCCAAAATTAAAGCAGTGATAAAAAAATACGTTAAAATTTTTTTCATTTTTTCGATTTTTAGTTATGAATATTTATGTTATTTACTTTTTACAAAAGTAACTTAAAATCGGAAAATCCCCAAGTTTTTATCTTTCTTTAAATTATCAAAAAAATAAATGAGTCTAACCTAAAAAGGAGCTTAACGCCCCTTTCAGATCAATAATTAAAATTTATCAAACTGATTTTCAATTATGTACAAAAGGCATAAAAATTTTTTAAACAAGAATATTAGTTTTTATGCTGAACTCATAAATAACCTGAAAAATATAAAGTATATAGAATACGATATTATTTTGTATTTTCGGCTTGAAATGAAATAAATCCTGATATAATTAGCGATATAAATATTTTTTATGGGTTCCTCAAAAACTAAAAGAATAGGCATACTTACTGCCGGAGGAGATTGTCCCGGACTGAATGCAGCCATAAGAGGCGTTGGCAAAACGGCCATTGTTGAATATGGGATGGAAGTATATGGGTTTCAGGCTGGTTTTCTCGGATTAATCAACAACGAATATATAATATTAAAAGAATCCCATCTTTCAGGTATTCTGACTGTCGGAGGAACTATACTTGGAACTTCGAGAGAAAAGCCATATAAAATAGTAAAGAATGATAAAAAGAATCATAACAAACCCAAAAAAATAAAAAAAACATATAATGAACTGGGACTTGACTGTCTTGTATGCATTGGTGGAAACGGAACAATGAAAACAGCAAATATGCTGGCCATTGAAGGTTTGAATGTAATCGGCATCCCAAAAACCATAGATAACGATGTGTGGGGAACTGACATAACATTTGGATTTGAATCGGCCCTGCAGATCGCTACCGACGCCATTGACCGGTTACATACAACAGCAAACTCTCACCAGCGGGTTATGATTATAGAAATAATGGGGCATCATGCAGGATGGCTGGCACTCTATTCCGGAATAGCCGGCGGAGGTGATATCATACTGATCCCTGAGCTTCCATATAACATCCGTTCAGTATGTAAAAAAATTGAGAACCGTTATGAAAATAAAAAACCTTATTCAATAGTTGTGGTTGCTGAAGGCATAGATCACCCTAAGGGTAAATCGGCTGCTTCGCATATTGCAGAGGCTATACAAACTTATACTGAAATTGAAACCCGTGAAACAGTGTTGGGCTATATCCAGCGGGGAGGCAGTCCTACCCCGATGGACAGGATACTGGCAACACGCTACGGAGCTTTTGCTGCACACTGTATAGCAAATGGCATATACAACACCATGGTGGCTATGAAGAGGGGTGAACTGACAACCGTTCCTCTCAACGAAGTAGGGGGTAGCCTGCGACTTGTGGAACCCGATCACCCTCTTATAGAAAAAGCCCGTAAAATGGGGATTTCTTTTGGTGACGAATATTTATAAAACAATATACACAAGTTTTTTAGTTACAAAATACTCTTCACTGAAATATTGTGAGAGGTTCTCAATGACTACATATTTTCTGAAGGAACTTATTTCTCTTTCAATGTCCCCACCTTTCAGGTAAAGTATCCCGTTAGGAAGAGCATTTCTTTGTTTAGATGAAATATTATTCCTTACCCACGGTACAAATTTCGTCAGATTAGTTACAGCACGGCTTACAACAAAATCATATTTTTCATTCAACTGTTCAGCCCTGATTTGCCAGGCTGAGATATTTCTTATTCTCAGGTCATTTAAAACAGCATTTACTACTTTTATTTTTTTTCCCGTAGAATCTATAAGATAAAAATATACTTCAGGGAAATAAATAGCAAGGGGTATTCCGGGGAAGCCGCCGCCGGTACCAACATCTAAAATTTTTGTCCCCGGTACAAATCTAATAAATTTAGCTATGGATAATGAATGCAGGACATGTCTTTCATAAAATCTTTTTATGTCTTTCCTTGAAATAACATTTATCTTGTCGTTCCAATAATAATAAAGGTTTTCAAGTCTACCGTAAAGTTCAGTTTGTTCCTCTGTTAAGTCAGGAAAATATTTTAAAATAATATCCATCGGCTCTATCTCTCTTTTCTGCTCATTTCCGTATTTTCAATTATTTTAAATAATATTTCACGAGCTCTGAATAACTGGGCTTTCACCGTGCCCAGGGGCAAATTTAATTCCCTCGCTATTTCTTCATAAGAATACTCCCTGAAATATCTGAATTCCACCAAAGTGCGGTAACGGGGCTTTAACTGCCGCACTATATGACGAAGTAATATAGCCTTTTGTTGTCTTATAAGTCTCTGCTCCGGATCCATATCTTTTGACCGCAGCCTCATAGTCTCACTGTTTTCAACATTAATGTCATTATTTTCAATACTCATATAAATACCCTTCCTTCTTCTTAAAAAATCAATGCAATTATTAGAGGCGATCTTAAACAGCCATGTACTAAAGGCGTAATTGGGTGAATATTGATGTAAATTTTTGAAAGCCTTTCCAAAAGCTTCCAGGGTAAGATCTTCGGCATCGCTACGGTTATTAACCATTTTCAAAAGCATAAAATAGATTGCATCTTTATAACGGGAGAGTAACTTTGTAAAAGCGTGCTCATCACCCTCAAGGGCATTATGCACCAGAATATAATCCTGACGGGCTCTCTCCGATAAATTTATCTTTTGCTCTTCCATTTTTTCCTGCGCCTGTAATAATTATAATAAAACCTGAAAAACAGTTTATAACATGAAAAGAATACCCCATATATTAACGAAGTTAAGAATAATTTATGTTCCTTCAAACGACTAAGAGCTTTTTTTATGATAAACATTTTTAAAATAGCTGTCAGTCCTAAAATAGCAAGGAGCAGAACCCACAATTCAGGCAGGAATATAAATGAAATTACTGCTACAGGCAGGAAAAGACATCCCGTATATTCTTCCAGAGTAATAATTATTCTTCGTGAAAATGGAAGATACTTCCTTATTTGTATCTCTTTTTTCAATAAATCATAAAAATTTATTCTTGAGATAACTTCATTCCTCAGAATAATAGTTTTTGGAGATAAAACAAGACTGACATTTTTCTTTTTTATAAAGGAATTGACAATTAACTCAAGGTTCGCATATGATTCCTTAACTTTTTCACGGTATCCGCCTGACAAAAAATACCTGTCTTTTCTAAATGCTATATTATCCTCCGAAACAATATAGGGAAAGCCGTTTAAAATTAACCCAAAACTTCTGAACTGCTGAGAAAAAAATTCGATCCTGTATAACAAATTATAAAATGTTCCGTCATGCTTTACATTGGAATAGTTAACCACTACATCGGATTTTTCAGTGACAGATGAGGAAACAGTGGAAATCCAACTATCACTGTACTCACAGATAGATGGAGGGATAACCATAACCCATCTGTTTTTTGCAGCTTTCAGAGCTATGTTCTGTGCCATTTTAACAGAAAACCATGTTTCCTGACTAAGAGATGAATACCGTAAACGTTTATATCGCTCTTTTAAGGCTCCCAGAACGATCATCGAATTGTCTGTCGAAAGATCATCAACAGCAACAACTTCAAAATTATCCTCATCAATATTTAAAACAGCCGGAAGATTTTTTCTCAGATTCTGTTCTTCATTCCTGAAGGTTAGAATAAAAGACAGGGCCTGAGGCTCTCCTTTAACATTATTTCTTACAAATAATATTTCCCCTGTAAAAATAAGGTATAGTAATCTTGTCATAAAAATCACTCCAAAAACAATCAGTACTAACCATTCATGATTCTGAAGTTGTGATAAGAAATCTCTAATTGTATCAAACATTCTTAATGATAAAATATCTTAGCCAAAAATGGAAACATTCATTTCAATTTCAAAATTTTAATGCAAATAAAATTTAAAAATTTGATATCCATACATTTACATTTTTTTATTTATATAGCCTTTATGACATATTTTTATTTTTAGGTTATATTTGACCTTTCAAATAAAAGCAATGAATTTTGATCTTATTTCAAAAGCACAAGACTCAGCAGCCCGAGCCGGAATAATAACAACAGGTCACGGCAAAATCGAAACACCTGTTTTTATGCCGGTAGGCACAGCAGGATCTGTTAAGGGCATCCATTCACGTGATCTTAAGGAAGATATCAAAGCAACTATTATTTTAGGTAATGCCTATCACCTATATCTGAGGCCGGGAATTCCTATAATTGAAAATGCAGGAGGCCTGCATAAATTTAACCGGTGGAACGGCCCCATACTAACTGACAGTGGGGGTTATCAGGTATTTTCATTGGGTGATATCCGAAAACTTAGTGAAGAAGGAGCAAAATTTCAGTCGCATATCGATGGTTCTTATCACATATTTACACCGGAAAAGGTAATTGATATACAGCGATCAATAGGTGGAGATATAATTATGGCTTTCGATGAATGTACTCCCCCGGATGCAGATTATGACTATGCAAAAAAATCACTCGAACTTACAAACCGATGGCTTAACCGCTGTTTTGAACAATTTCATAAAACAGAACCAAGATATGGATTTCCACAAACCCTCTTTCCCATTCTACAAGGCAGCATTTATCCGGCATTGCGTGAGAAGGCGGTGCGCGAGGTAATGGCCTTTGGGGCAGACGGATTTGCTATAGGGGGTCTTTCGGTGGGAGAGCCTGTTGAAACTATGTACGAAATTACCGAAGTGGTAACCGGTATGCTCCCGGAAAATAAACCCCGCTATCTCATGGGGGTCGGAACTCCGGTGAACATCATGGAAGGTATTGACCGCGGGATAGATATGTTCGACTGTGTTATCCCGACACGTAACGGAAGAAACGGAATGTTATTTACCTCAGAAGGTATAATTAACATCCGCAACAAAAAATGGGAAAATGACCATACACCAATAGATAATAACGGCACTTCTTTTGTAGATAATTATTCAAAAGCCTATCTGAGGCATTTAATAACCTCGGGAGAAATGCTGGGAGCCCAAATAGCCAGCCACCATAATCTGGCTTTTTATATCCAACTGGTACAATCTGCCCGTGATAAAATTATGCAGGGAGGCTTTAAAGACTGGAAAAAAAATATGGTAAAACAAATAAATAAGAGATTATAAAATAATAAAATAAATTAGCATTTTTTAAATCACACAATAACAGAGACAATGTTGCGTATTTTAACCGGTGAATTTTTGCAGAATTAGGTAAGAAACAAGAATTTCATGAAGTATTACAAAACAATAGATAAATATATTACAAAAAAGTTCCTGGGCACTTTTTTCTATGCCATTGCTTTGATTCTCAGCATTGCAATCGTCTTTGACATATCTGAAAACCTGGATGAGTTTCTCTCAAAAGACTTATCATGGAGTACTATAATTAGTGAATATTATTTTAATTTCATTCCATACTTCGCCAACCTTTTCAGTCCGCTATTCACCTTCATAGCTGTTATTTACTTTACATCAAAAATGGCATATAACACTGAAATAATTGCAATTATCAGCAATGGAGTATCATATGCCCGGCTAATGAGGCCTTATATGGTTTCAGCTCTTGTACTGGCTGCCTTCTCATTTGTTCTTGGTAACTATATTATTCCACCTGCTAATCAAACACTTAACCAGTTCAGACAATTTTATATTGATAATAATCCACAAACTGTTTCCCGAGAACAAAATATTCATCGCCAGATAGAACCCGGAGTATTCATCTATATGCAAAGATTTAATACCAATAATGTGGGCTACAGGTTTACACTGGAAAAATTTGAAGATTCAAAGCTGGTGGAAAAACTAACTGCAGATAATATCAGGTGGGACAAAGAAAACGGGAAATGGATAATAAATAACTGGTGGAGACGAAGGATATACGATTCGCATGAAGAAATTGAAAAAGGATACCGCATAGACACAACCCTGAACATGACTCCCGATGATTACAAAGTTATTAAAAATGAGATGGAAAATTATACCACCCCCGAGCTAAAAAAAGAAATTTCACGTATGAAAATGCGGGGTGTCAATACTGTTGAATGGGAAATTGAGAAACATAAACGGATTGCCAATCCTTTCTCTGCTTTTATCCTTACTTTAATAGGTGCAGGACTGGCATCGCGCAAGATCAAAGGGGGACTGGGATTTCATCTTGGCCTGGGACTGTTACTTAGCTTTTCTTATATTTTATTTATGCAGATATCAACGGTATTTGCAGTCAACGGAAATGCCCCCCCACTAATTGCTGTATGGATACCCAACTTGGGATACAGTATTATAGCTTTCTTTGTATTTAAGTGGGCAGCGAGATAAAATTAACACAACTAAAAAATTACCCCTTAGGATAATTCGCGTTAACCTTACAGTAATTTCTTCTTTGATTGAAAAAAATGTTTAATTTTACCCTTGAGTTCAGTGTAAAAACTAAAATTTTTATTTATAAATTTTTCAAGTCTTTTGTATATAATTGAAAATCAATTTGATAAATTTGTTTAAAAAGAGCGTAAAGCGCTTTTTTAGACTATACTCACCCTTGCTAATAAAAATATAAAAACCCTTACCAGAGAAAATTTTTATAAACAAATTCACGCTTTATGTCATTAAAAAGCAACATACTTGATCTCAGAAAAAGAAAAAGGGAAATTCAGAAAGGTGGCGGCGACAAAGCTATTGAGAAACAGGCTAAAATGGGCAAATTAACTGCCCGGGAGCGTATCCTCGCATTGCTGGATGAAAATTCTTTTCATGAATATGACCTTTTCGTAGAACACAGCGCCAAGGATTTTGGGATGGAATCGAAAGTACTTCATGGTGATGGCGTTATTATTGGAACAGGAACGATATTCAGTAAGCCGGTTTGTATTTTTGCTCAGGATTTCACAGTTGCAGGTGGTTCACTTGGACTTATGCATGCCCGCAAAATCACCAAAATAATGGATCATGCACTAAAAATGAGGGTTCCCCTGATTGGCATTAATGATTCAGGTGGGGCAAGAATACAGGAAGGTGTTAATTCCCTTGCCGGTTATGGTGAAATATTCTTTCGTAATACTTTGGCTTCAGGAGTTATCCCGCAAATTTCAGTAATTTTGGGCCCCTGTGCCGGAGGTGCGGTCTACTCACCTGCTCTTACCGATTTTGTTTTTGTTGTTGAAAATATTTCCAAAATGTTTATTACCGGTCCGGGTGTCATTAAATCAGTGCTAGGAGAAGAAATTACCATGGAAGAACTCGGTGGGGCAAAGGTCCATTCTGAACTTACTGGTAATGCTCATTTTTATGCTACAAGTGAAATGGAATGTTTTGAACAGATAAAAAAACTTATAAGCTATGTGCCAAGGAACAATACTTCAAAAGCATTGCCATTCCCTCCCAGGCTTCCCCATAAATCCCGCAAAATTGAAGATATTGTTCCGGGAGATCCCCGAATCCCTTATGATATGCGAGAGATAATAAGGAGCATAACCGACAGTTCGGAATTTTTTGAAATTATGGAACATTTCGCCCCAAATATTATTATCGGATTTGGCCGTATGGAGGGTGAAACAGTCGGTTTTGTCGCCAACCAGCCCATGGTGCTTGCAGGAGTGCTGGACACGGACAGCTCCGATAAAGCAGCACGGTTCATTCGTTATTGCGATGCATTCAATATTCCTATTATTACTCTTGAAGACCTGCCAGGCTACCTTCCCGGTGTGGATCAGGAACATGCCGGAGTTATAAGACACGGAGCAAAAATACTTTATGCCTATAGTGAAGCAACAATACCAAAAGTTACAATTATTATAAGAAAAGCGTACGGCGGAGGTTACATAGCTATGAACTCAAGGCACCTGCGTGCTGATTTTGTCTTTGCATGGCCGACGGCGGAAATAGCTGTGATGGGACCTGAAGGAGCTGCAAATATCGTTTTCAGAAAAGAAATTGCAGAAGCTAAAGATCCTGAAAAGGTCAGACAACAGAAAATACAAGAATATAAGGAAAAATTTGCAAATCCTTATGTAGCAGCAGCCCAGGGTTATATAGATGAAGTTATAGAACCTGGCGAAACCCGGGGAAGAATTCTTCATGCATTGCAGATATCAAAAAACAAAAAAGTTATCCTGCCTGACAAAAAACATGGTATCCCTCCGTTTTAACCTTTGAATTTCACGCGCATGACAGACAATGAAGAACTGAAAAAATTAATTGTTCAGGGTACAATATATAAATGTAAATATACCTGGAAATTCGAAAATCGTGTTAAATGGCAAACCCCTGATCCTAATTGTATTTACTCTATTATCCCGGGAACTGTCATTGATATCTTCGTTAAACCAAGGGAAAAGATAAAAGAAGGCGAAACACTGCTCCTCCTGGAGGCTATGAAGATGCAAAACCAAGTTCGCATGCCTTTTAATGGTGAAATAGTGAAAATATATGTTAAAAAGGATGAAACCATACCAAGGAAACACCTTATGATTAAAATTAAACCCTTAAAAATAAATTAACAGAATCATTAAAAGATAATCCCTGATCATTACTTTTTTGAACCAATCCTTATTTATAATTTTGCGGAGAAAATTTCAGGTATACTTTAAAATTTGAAACCTGTAACCTTTTTAAAATATTTCGAGGGTCATCCTGATTTTGCCAAACTGGCAAAAATGCTTCAGTATAACCCCCCGGGTGATAAAATTCACCTGCAGGGACTTATTGGTTCAAATAAATCAATATGGATAGCCAATCTTTTCAGGCAACTCGGCAGAAATATGGCTGTACTGCTTAACGACCGTGAAGAAGCTGCATATTTTTATGATGATCTTAATAACCTTGGTTTTGAAAATAACAATCTCTTATTTCCTTCCTCCTGTAAACGGTCGATACAGTACGGGCAGCCCGATCCGGAAAACATAGTTCAACGCACTGAAACACTGAATAAAACAAATAATAACGATTTCTCTTTCATATTGGTTTCATGGCCTGAGGCTTTGGTTGAAACAGTAATATCCCGTCCCAATCTTGAAAAAAATACACTTCAGGTATCTGTCGGGGATAAAATATCAATAGAATTTATCAATGAATTCCTGAATGAATACGGCTTCGAAAGAGTTGACTTTGTTTACGAACCGGGTCAATATTCAATAAGGGGAAGTATTGTAGATGTGTTTTCCTATTCACATCAAGATCCCTGCCGTCTTGATTTTTTCGGAGATGAGGTGGAATCCGTCCGTAGCTTTAATATCGATGATCAAATCTCCAAAGAAAAATTTAAAAAGATCACTTTGATCCCTGATATTCAAAATAAAAACATCGAAGGCAGCCGCGTTTCACTGTTACAGTTTCTTCCGGACAACATTATTTATTTTGGCAATAACCTTAATGTTTTTTTCAGCCAGGTATCGGCTATACATCGCCAAACCATGAACAGCCCTGATAAACCGGAAAATATCAATGAAATGATAACCACAGGTGAGCACCTCAAAGAACAAATGAAAACAAAAACAGTTTGTGAATGGGGTATAAATAATTACTTTAATCCTGACAAATCATTTCATTTTTCAAATTCCCGGCAACCTGTTTTTAATAAAAATTTTGACCTTCTTGGAGAAAATCTTAAAGAATATAAAAATCAGGGATATAATGTCTTCATACTCTCTGGTCAGGAAAAACAAATTGAAAGACTGAAGGACATTTTTGAAGATAAAGATTTAAATGTGCAGTTTATACCTGTTAATTTCGCACTTCATGAAGGATTTACTGAAAATGACCTGAAAATCTGCTGTTATACTGATCACCAAATTTTTGAACGGTACCACCGTTTTAGGCTAAAGACACAAAAGGAACACAGGGAAAACGTCTTACTAAAAGAACTAAATAAGCTGCACAAAGGTGATTATGTTGTACATGTAGACCATGGTATCGGAAAATTTGCAGGACTTGTGCGGACTAAGATAAATGGTAAAATACAAGAGGCAATAAGGTTGGTTTATAAGAACAATGACTCCCTTTTTGTGAATATTCACTCACTTCACCGGATTTCCAAATACAAAGGTAAAGAAGGGGCTGAACCAAAACTTAACAAACTGGGAACCGGTGCATGGCAAAAAATGAAAAATCGTACTAAGTCGAAGGTTAAAGATATTGCCAAAGAATTGATAGCCCTGTACGCAAAACGGCTTGATGAAAAAGGATTTGCCTTCTCGCCCGACACATACCTGCAGACAGAACTTGAAGCTTCTTTTATTTATGAAGATACTCCTGACCAGGAGAAAGCTACATCATCGATAAAGCAGGACATGGAAAAAAAAATTCCTATGGATCGCCTGGTATGCGGCGATGTGGGGTTTGGTAAAACAGAAATAGCAATACGAGCTGCCTTCAAGACTGTATATGACAACAAACAGGTGGCAGTGCTGGTACCTACTACTATCCTTGCATTGCAACATTATAAAACCTTTTCGGAAAGATTAGCTGAATTTCCCGTTAAAATTTCCTATGTAAGCAGATTAAAATCTACTACTGAAATAAAACAGACACTTAAGGAGCTCTCAGAGGGAAAAATTGATATCCTTATAGGTACTCACCGCCTGGTAAGCAAGGATGTCCGCTTTAAAAATATTGGATTGCTAATCATAGATGAGGAACAAAAATTTGGAGTCTCGGTAAAAGAAAAACTGAAGCAACTTAAGATAAATGTAGATACACTTACCCTCACAGCAACTCCAATTCCCAGAACTTTGCAGTTTTCACTGATGGGTGCACGCGACCTGTCTATTATACAAACGCCTCCTCCTAACCGGTATCCTATTATAACGGAAGTGCACGGATTTAATGAACAACTGGTCAGGGAAGCCATTTTATATGAAACCGAAAGAAACGGACAGGTATTTTTTATCCATAACAGGATCGAAAATATTTATGAAATAGAAAGTTTCATAAAAAGTATTGTGCCGGGAGTTACTACAGGGGTGGGGCATGGCCGGATGGAAAGGCACAAACTCGAAAAGACTATGCTTGGATTCATAAATGGTGAATTTGAAGTACTGGTTGCCACTACGATCATTGAATCGGGACTTGACATACCAAATGCCAACACAATGATTATTAATCAGGCTCAAAATTACGGACTTAGCGATCTGCACCAGTTGCGGGGACGTGTAGGCCGGTCAAACAAAAAAGCATTCTGTTACCTGATAACACCGCCTCTTGCCGCTCTCAGTCCGGAAGCCCGGAGGAGACTAACTGCCCTTGAAGAGTTCTCTGACCTTGGTAGCGGTTTTAAAATAGCCATGCAAGACCTTGATATCAGGGGAGCAGGAAATCTGCTTGGCGCAGAACAAAGTGGTTTTATTGCTGATATTGGCTTTGAAACCTATCATCGTATTCTTAATGAAGCCGTACAGGAATTAAAACAAGAAGAATTTAAAGATATTTTCAGAAAAAAAGAAAATCAGAAACAGGTTTTCCCTGCAATTAAATTTGTTGAAGATTGCCAGATCGATACGGACCTTGAGCTGCTTTTTCCGGAAAATTATATTCCCGGATCATCGGAACGCATAATGATGTACAGGGAACTGGATAATATCGAAAATGAAAAACAGCTTCTGGAATTCAAAAACAACACGGAAGACAGGTTTGGGAAACTGCCGCCTGAAAGCAGGCAATTACTGGAAATTGTCAAATTACGACATAAAGCTATAGAACTGGGAATGGAAAAGATCATTCTGAAAGAACAAAAAATGATTTGTAATTTTATAACTAATCCTGAATCCCCCTTTTATCATTCACCTGTTTTCCGGAAAATTGTCGGATATGTCCAAGAAGGCACTAATAAAAGCCGCATGCAGCAAAAAAACAATAAACTAACACTTACTTTTTCATACGTGCCTGATGTGGAGACAGCAAATTATATTATGGGTGAAATGATAGAAAAAATTTAGATTGGTATTTCATTTTTTATTAAAAACCAATCACATTTGTGGCTAAAGCCTGATTATTAAAATTGAGCTTTCTCCAAAAAGTGGAAATACAAAAAAATAAAAAGTATGGGAAAATATAAAAATTGAATACCAAATGTTGAATTAACATTTTATTAATTGTTTTTAAATTTGGTGATAAAATATACTAAGCGGACTTAAATTTTACCAGGATAGCAATAATTTTGAACAATAGCCGGAAATATAACGCATTTAAAGAAAAAAATAAATAATCCGGAAAATCTTTTAATAACGAATACCTGATTTTTTTAAAAATTGTTGCTTCATGTATTTAAACCTTTGGAATTACATTAGTCAAAATAAATTTAACGCTATTGAAAAACTAATTTATTTTTGCAGGTGATTTATAAAACAACGATAAGGAAAGATCCCATCTTTTCAATAAGATGTTCGTGAAGATGGAATCTTTTTTTAAAAATTTATGAGGCTGGTCTAAAAAGGCATTTCAGGTTCTATTTAAACAAATTTATAAATTTATTAAACTGTTTTACAATTAGTTATAAAAAAACATAAAGTAATTATTAATTAAAATTTTAGTTATTAAACTGGACTCATTTATTATAAAAACATTTATAACGTGGCAAAAAGTAAAATCTTCAGAATATCAATTTCGATTGTATTAGTTCTCGTGCTGACAGGAATTATTTTTTATCCTAAGTTAGAATCATTTTCCCCCTTTAAAAAGGAATGGGGGCAGCGGGAAAGATCCCTTGCGATGAGCTCCGGTGGTCAAAAACCCCTGTATGCCAGTGGCTATATTATTGTTCCTACTGATATGAGCGAGATAATCTATAGTACTGCATCGCTTTTGCCGGACGAAGAGGTAGATTTGTCATTCGAAACATCAGGGAAAGTAGTTGAGATTTCCTTTGAAGAAGGTAAGAGAGTGAAAAAAGGCGAATTACTTGCAAAAATCAATGACAAGCCCTTGCAGGCTCAACTCTTAAAATCACAGGCCAATCATAAGCTTACAAGCGAACGGGAATTCAGGCAACGGCAATTACTTGACCGCGATGCTATAAGCCGTGAAAGTTATGACCAGGTTGCTACCGAACTTCAGGTACTGGAGGCCGACATAATGCTTATTGAAGCCAGAATTGCCGAAACAGAATTACGTGCTCCTTTTGATGGCATTATCGGACTCAGAATGATAAGTGAGGGTGCTTATGCTACAACACAAACAAAGATTGTGCGCCTGGTTAAGATTAGCCCTCTGAAAATTGAATTTTCCGTTCCCGAACGTTATGCGGGTGAAATTGAGCCGGGATTCCCTATTAGTTTTAATATAGACGGAATACCAAAAACTTTTGAAGCCAAGGTATATGCCATTGATCCAAAGGTGGATATAAATACACGTACTATAGTTGTCAGGGCTCTTTATCCAAATACCAATGAAGAGCTGAAGCCCGGAAGATTTGCAAGTGTTAAGGCTCTTCTTTCCCAAATCAAAAATACAGTTTCTATCCCCAGCGAAGCATTAATACCGGAAATGGAAGGTGAAAAAGTATTTATTCTGAATAACGGGAAAGCCAAAGAAGTAAAAGTTACCACAGGTCTCCGCACAGAATCTCATATTCAGATAAGAACAGGGCTTGATTTTGGTGACACGCTGCTGACAACGGCAATACTTCAGCTAAGAAATGATATACCTGTACAACTGGATACCTTGATTACAAATCAACATTTATTAGAAACTGAATAACATGAGTCTCTCTTCAGTCAGCATAAAAAGACCCGTCCTTGCCACCGTATTTTCCCTTGTGATTTTACTGTTCGGTGGTATTGGCATGACCTTTCTGGGCATCAGAGAGTTTCCCAGCGTAGATCCACCTATCATCTCAGTACGTACTTCTTACCCTGGTGCCAATAGTGACGTTATAGAAACACAGATCACCGAACCACTGGAACAATCTATAAACGGCATTCCGGGAATCCGGACCCTTACCAGCAGCAGCAGTCAGGGTTATAGCCGTATTGAAGTAGAGTTCGAACTATCTGTTGATATGGAAACAGCAGCAAATGATGTACGTGATAAGGTTTCACAGGCTCAACGATATCTGCCACGCGACTGTGATCCGCCGGTGATTTCAAAAGCCGATGCAGATGACGACCCCATAATCATGATCGCTGTTAACAGTCCTAAACGTTCATTACTCGAACTTTCAGAGATTGCCGAACTAACATTCAAAGAAAGATTGCAGACCATTTCGGGAGTAAGCTCAGTGGGCATTTGGGGAGAAAAAAGATATGCCATGCGAATATGGCTTGATCCGGCAAAACTTGCAGGATATCAAATGACACCTCTTGATGTCAGGAATGCCATACTGCGGGAAAACGTGGAACTTCCAGCCGGAAGTATTGAAGGAAATACTACAGAGCTCACTTTACGGACACTCGGACTAATGAAAACTCCTGCTGAATTCAACAGTTTGATACTTAAACAGGCAGGAGACCAGCTTATAAGGGTACACGATATAGGAAGGGCAGAATTAGGACCAGAAGACCTGCGGGGTATCATGAAAATGAATGGCATTCCTATGGTTGCTACCGTTATCATTCCGCAGCCTGGAGCTAACCATATTGATATAGTAGATGAAGTATACGAAAGACTGGAATTCATAAAAAAAGACCTTCCCAATGACGTAGGAATTGAGATCGGCTTTGATAATACCAAATACATAAGATCATCTATTAAGGAAGTGCAAACTACCATTTACCTCGCTTTTTTCTTGGTGGTTGTTATAATTTTCCTGTTTTTGCGCGACTGGAGGACAACATTAATACCTATACTGGTAATTCCGGTTTCCCTGGTAGGGTCATTTTTTATTATGTACATGGCAGGATTCACAATCAATGTACTGACCCTGCTTGCTATTGTTTTGTCAATCGGACTGGTGGTTGATGATGCTATTGTCATGATGGAAAATATTTATGTCAAAATAGAACAGGGAATGAGTCCCGGAAAAGCCGGACTACAGGGAGCTAATGAAATATTTTTCGCTATTATTGCCACTACAATTACCCTTGTTGCGGTTTTCTTTCCCATCGTTTTCCTGAAAGGCATGACCGGCAGGCTGTTCCGTGAATTCAGTATTGTTATTGCCGGCGCAGTGATAATTTCATCTTTTGTAGCCCTTAGTCTGACCCCCATGCTTTCAACCAAAATACTGAAACACCATGATAAAAGGAGTAAAATATACCGGTGGAGTGAAAAATTCTTCGTAGGATTGAACAAATGGTATCAAAAAGGACTCGAAAAATTTCTGGGACGTAAATATTTTTCCCCCCTGGTCCTGGTGACAGCAGGAATCCTCATTATTATCCTGTGGAAATTTATCCCCGCTGAAATGGCACCCATGGAAGACCGCTCGCAGATGAATGTCAGGGTTACCGCACCAGAAGGGGCGACATATGAATTCACGTATGATTATATTGAAGATATTGCAAATTTAGTTGAAGATATTATTCCGGAAAGGGAGAAAGTAACAACTATGATCAGGGGATCCTTTGCTTTTGTCCGTGTCGTTCTAACCAATCCTGATCAACGGGAACGCTCACAGCAGGAGATTGCAAGTGAACTGACTGCAGGATTGCAAAAAAAGACTAAAGCCAGGGCAAATGTAATACAACAATCGACTTTCGGCGGAAGGCGCGCGCGGCAACCGATACAGTATGTTCTTCAGGCACCGACGATAGATAAGCTCAGGGAGATATTGCCTGCCTTTATGGCCGAAGTGAATAAAAATCCCATTTTTGTTATGCCGGATGTAAATCTTAAATTCAATAAACCGGAACTGCAAATCGAGATTAACAGAGATAAGGCAAACCTTCTGGGCATTTCAACCCAAAATATAGGCCAGACACTGCAATTGGCTCTCAGCGGACAACGGTTCGGTTATTTTATTATGAACGGGAAACAATACGAGATACTGGGTGAGCTGCACCGGCAGGACAGGAACAAACCTCTCGATCTGAGATCGCTGTATGTCAGAAACAATGATGGAGAGATGATACAACTCGATAATTTTGTGAGTTTAAAAGAAACTACTGCCCCACCACAATTATATCGTTATAACAGGTTCGTTGCAGCTACTGTCTCTGCAAATTTAGCCGATGGGAAGACAATAAGCGAAGGACTGGAGGAAATGGATAAAATCGCGGATAAAGTTCTCGACGATACATTCCGGACAGCACTTGACGGCGATTCCAAAGATTATATGGAAAGTTCATCCAGTCTGATGTTTGCGTTCATCCTTGCTATTGTACTTATATTCCTGGTACTCTCGGCACAGTTCGAAAGCTTCAAGGACCCTATTATTGTTATGATGACAGTGCCTCTTGCATTAACAGGTGCTCTGTTTTTCATGTGGTATTTTAACATTACGATGAATATATTCAGCCAGATCGGAATAATTATGCTTATCGGACTGGTCTCGAAAAACGGAATACTGATAGTTGAATTTGCCAATCAGCGAAAAAATGCAGGGATGAGCAAACTGGAAGCTATAAAATATGCGTCGGCTGCTCGGTTCCGTCCTATCCTTATGACAAGTTTATCAACAATTCTTGGTATTCTGCCTCTTGCACTGGGACTCGGAGAAGGAGCACAGAGTCGTATAGCAATGGGAACTGCGGTGGTTGGCGGATTGTTAATCGCAACCTTTCTGACTCTTTTTGTTGTTCCCGGTATATACTTGCTTATTTCAAGCGAAACAAAAAATGAAACGAATCATGACCTGACAGTCAGTCAGGGAAAAAAATAAATGACAAGTTCCATTTCGTGCCTTTAAATAAACATTAAACAAAAAATAACAATGATTATACCAATACTGCTGAAAAGATTTCAGGATATGCTCAACATTAAAAACCTCCTTCCGGCTTTACTTATTTTTTCCCTGCCGGCTTCTTTAACAGCACAAGAAATATATGACCTGAGCCGTTGCGTGCTTACAGGTCTGGAACAAAATTTTTCTGTAAAAGTAGCCCGGAATGAGGAAGAAATTGCAGACAATAATTATACCCGTGGCAATGCAGGTTTCCTGCCAAGGATCACCAATACTAACCGGTTTGGTGGTAATATTACTTCCACCACTCAAAATATGAATGATGATACTAAAAGAATATCCAAGGGTACCCATAATACAACAGGATCTGCAGCCCTTAATTTAAATATGACACTGTTTAATGGCTTCAGCGTTCAAACAACTTACCAAAAACTAAACGGACTAAAGCAGGTAGGAGAACTAAAAACGCAGATGGCCATGGAAAATCTTATTTCCCGGATTGTTGCTGAATACTATTTTCATATTCAACAACTTAACTACTCCAATAATATGGAATATGCAGTTTCTCTTTCCAGGGAAAGAGTACGGATTGACGAAGAACGATACCTGCTCGGCGCTTCTTCAAAGATGGAATTGTTACAATCCATTGTTTACCTTAATGAAGACAGCTCACGACTTGCACGTCAGAAAGAGGAAATCCTGGAATCGGAAGTCAGGCTTAAAAAATTAATGGCTCTGGAAAATTTGGAGGATAGCATTGCCATTATAGATACCAGCATCGTTTTTAATCCCGATCTTATATATAAAAAATTGCTCGATTCGACCCTGACTTTGAATACCAGTTTGCAGATCGCGAGAAAAAGTCGGCGTATTTCAGAACTGGATTATAAAATTATTGCCTCCCGATCATATCCATACCTGAATCTGTCATCAGGCTACAATTACTCATACAGAGGATACGGAACCGGTACGATAAGTGACTATGGGGCTTTGGCAATAACTAACCAGCACACAGGGGCATTTAATTACGGTATCACACTTGGTCTGGATATTTTCGACGGCTTTAACCAGCGACGCGAAAAAATTAATGCCCTGATTGAAATGGAAAATAAAAACTATCAGTATAGTGAAATCGAACAAGACATCAGGGCTGATTTATTAACTGTCTACTATGCTTACGAAAACAATCTTCGCCTGGTGCAAATGGAAGAACAAAACCTCGACGTAGCAAGGGAAAATCTGGAAATTGCCCTGGAAAGATACAGACTGGGAAATCTTTCAGGACTTGAATTGCGGGAAGTCCAAAAAAGCCTGCTTGACGCCGAAGAGCGACTCATTTCAGTTAAATATCAAACAAAACTTGCCGAAATTTCTTTATTACAAATAGCAGGGAGAATAATGGACTATATTTAAAATTCACCCTATTATTACAGAAAATATACCCATGCGCCAAAAATAAATAAAAGAAATAGTAACTTTGTCAGGCTTTTACGAGATAATAATTTCATGCAAATATTTGAATTTGATACGGTCGTAATTGGTAGTGGCCTCGCGGGACTAACTGCTGCTTACCACTCTTCCAAATTTGGAAAAGTAGCTATAGTTACGAAATCAGAACTTGACACAAGTAACTCATACTATGCACAGGGAGGTATTGCAGCAGCTATTACAAATGACGATTCACCCGAACAACATCTAAAGGACACCTTAAGTGCCGGTCGCGGACTGTGCGACAGAGATGCAGTTGAAGTTCTTGTCAATGAGGGATGTGATCGTGTGCGGGAAATAATTGACTGGGGTATGAAATTCGACAAAAAAAATGGAAAATATCTGTTAGCACTTGAAGGAGGTCACACTAAACGGCGTATTCTCCATGCCGGAGGTGATGCCACAGGAAAGGAACTGACCAGCTTTATTCTAAAAAAAGTAAAAAATACGGCCTCCATATCTCCATTTGAATATATGGCAGTTGTTAAACTCCTAAAAAATAACAACCGCATTACAGGTATTATGGTACTTGATTTTAAAACCGGCAAAAATATACTTTTTAAAACAAAAGCTGTTATCCTGGCCACAGGGGGACTCTCAAGATTGTTTGAACGCTCCACTAATCCACATACAGCTACCGGCGACGGTATTGCTCTGGCTTATGAAGCAGGCGCAAAAATAGCCGATATTGAATTTATTCAATTTCACCCTTCCGCCTTATACATTCAGGGTAAAGATGCATATCTTATCAGCGAGGCAGTCAGGGGAGAAGGAGCATGGCTTCTTGACCAAAAAGGAACCCGCTTTATGAAAAAAATTCATCCTCTGGCAGAACTGGCTCCCCGTGATGTTGTTGCCTATAGCATTTTTAAGCAGATAAATGAATCGAACTCCAATTTTATTTATCTCTCGCTCAGACATCTGGATCCCCGGAAAATCAAAAAACGGTTTTATAATATATATTTACATCTTAAAGAAATGGGGTTTGACCTGACTAAGGACTTGTTGCCTGTTGCTCCTGCTGCCCATTATATGATGGGAGGAATCAGGACTAATCTCGATGCAGAAACTAATATAAAAGGATTATTTATTTGCGGAGAAGCTGCATCTACAGGCGTTATGGGAGCTAACAGACTGGCAAGCAATTCATTGCTCGAGTGCCTTGTATTTGGGAAGAGGGCAAGTGAAAAGGCCGCTGCCCTAACATGGCCTGAAAGTGACCTTCCCGAAATCAATCCTGTTACAATAAGAAATAAAAAAAATGAAGATACATACCTCTCTTTTCAGAATGAAGCAGCATCAATCATGTCCAAAAACCTTGGCATCGTCAGAGACGAACAAGGGATTAAATATGCGCTTAACAAATTTCTGGAGATAACAGATAAATATAAAAATTTTAATAACGACTATAACCTTTTAAAAATTTATAACAGTGCAACAATTTGCAGGCTAATTGCAGAAGCCGCCTTAACAAGAAAAGAAAGTCGCGGCTCGCATATACGAAATGATTTTCCGTATGAAAATCCGGATTTTGAAGTGCATATAGTACAGCAAAAAAATAAAAATATTCAATTCGAACCCGTAAGAAGATAATAATTATGATAGACGAAAGAACATTAAAGTCTGCTGAAGTATTATTTGAACTAGCTAATGCAGAGGACATTGGTGAAGGGGACATAACCACAAATAACCTGGTGCATCCGGATATTATTAAAACTGCAGTTCTTATTTCCAAAGATGAAGGAATAGTTGCAGGCTTACCTATTGCAAAAATGGTTTTTAAAAAATTCGATAAAAATATTGAATGGAATGAAAAGTTACCTGACGGAAGTAAAATTAAACCGGGGGATATACTGGTTGAATTCAGGGGTCATTACAGAGCATTGCTTACGGGCGAACGAAAAGCTCTTAATTTTCTTCAGCGACTATCAGGAATAGCTACCTATGCTGACAAATGCATGAAGGAGGTAGAAGGTCAAAATGTCGAAATTATGGACACCCGTAAAACTTTACCAGGATACCGTTATCTTGATAAATATGCAGTACGTATGGGAGGTGCATCAAATCACAGATTCGGACTGTATGACATGGTAATGATAAAAAATAACCATATTCAGGTAGCAGGGGGAATAAAAAAGGCTGTTGAGTCAATCCGTTCAAAAATTCCGGAAAACATAAAAATAGAAGTGGAAACTTCTACCCTCAGTCAGGTAAGGGAAGCCCTTGATGCCGGGGTAGATATTATTATGCTCGATAATATGACATCCGGAATGATGAAAGAAGCTGTCAAGCTGATTAATAAACGTGCAAAAATAGAAGCCTCAGGTAATATGACCCTGAAACGTATACGTAAAGTGGCTGCTACCGGGGTTGATTATATTTCAATCGGCGCTCTTACACATTCCGTTAAAGCTCTGGACATAAGTCAGCGAATTATCGACTAACATGAATCTTTTAATTGATATTGGAAATACGAAAACTAAATGTTCAATTTGTAACAATGATGAAATTATAAGTTCATCACCAGTGAACCAAATTACCAGTGAAGATATTGATAATCTCAAAAAAAAATATCCAACTCTGACTAAAGCAATAATTTCTTCAGTAAAAAAATATTCACCTTCACTAAAAAATTATCTTATTCAAAATTTTAAACCTTTTATTGAACTCAATGCTTATACTCCTCTTCCGATTGAAAATTGTTATGTTTCAAAAGACACTCTGGGGAATGACCGTATTGCTGCGGCAGTTGGCGCCTACAGCCTGTTCCCCTCCACAAACCTATTGGTTATTGATGCGGGGACGGCAATAACGTACGATATTATTAATGATAAAAATCAATTTCTCGGAGGCAATATTTCACCAGGTTTGGAGATGCGTTTTAAAGCCTTGCACCACTTTACAGACAATTTGCCAATGGTAGACAAAGAACAATTTAATAATCTTTACGGAAGAACTACTGAAGAAGCTATTCGTGCGGGAATTCAGCATGGCGTTGTTTTTGAAGTAGATAAAACAATTGACAGATTTAAGGAATTTTATAAAAATTTAAAAGTAATTATTACCGGAGGTGATGCAAATTTTTTTGATATGAAGCTAAAAAATTCTTTCTTTGTAAATTTTAATTTAACAGCCATAGGGTTAAACTGCATATTAGAATATAATGGGGAGATTTAAAATCCTGAGTATACTGACCGGTTTAATGTTATTACCGGTATTACTGACAGCACAATTTAATAATAACACGACTTCACCATATTCGCGATTCGGAATAGGTGATTTACAGTCATATAGTTTTGGTCGCACAACAGCAATGGGCGGAGCTTCACTGGCCAGTCGCAACAATCGGCAAATAAATCTTGCGAATCCCGGATCTTATACTGCCATCGATTCTTTAGGTTTCATGTTCGAATTCGGAGTAGTTGGGAAATTTGCCAATTATAGTAACGACATTACCAGCCTAAATTCCAATGATGTGAATTTCAAATATTTCGCCTTAAACTTTCAGATCACTAACTGGATGGCAACTGCGATGGGATTGACCCCTTATTCAGATGTAGGATATGATATTGAAATAAATGAAAATATCGAAAATGCAGGCGATATACTCCATAAATATTATGGTGTGGGATCGCTGTCAAAAGCATTCCTGGGATTGGCTGCTGAGCCGGTCAAAAATATTTCAGCAGGGATAAATATTAACTATTTATTTGGAACCCTGAACCGTAATTCAGAAATCTATTTCCTTGAATCATCAGATGCATACAGAATACAGAAATATGAAAGTTTGAGACTGCGCGACTTTGGCCTTAATTTTGGGTTACAAGCTTCCTTGCCAATTAAGGAAGATAAAAGAATCACATTTGCCGCGGTTTTGGAGAATAAACCAAAGTACACTGCTTTCCTCTCAGATCTGACACAAAAAAATATTACTTCTCAAAACAGTTCTGATATTGATACACTAAACTTCCAAAGCGAAGACCGTAATACTGTCCGCCTCCCTTTAACTTATGGATTCGGAATCTCATATGTAAAAAACAACACTTTCGAGATAAACGCTGACTATTATCGCCAATTATGGTCAAATGCTACTTTTTTCGATTCTTCTAATCAATATTTAACCGATTTAGATAAATTTGCATTTGGAGCAGAATGGATTCCCGACCGGTTTTCAATTAGAAGTTATCTTCAACGAATTGCTTACCGTGTAGGATTTAAATTTGAGAGAACATATCTCATGATTGATAATCAGCACATTAAAGATTTTGGCATAAGTTTTGGAGTAGGTTTACCGGTTTATCGTTCTAATTCAACAATTAATATTTCTGCAGAACTTGGAAGAAGAGGAACAAAAACAGACAACCTTGTTCTTGAAAATTATGCACAATTGAATCTAAGTGTTAATTTGTATGATTTATGGTTTATAAAAAGAAGATTTGATTAATAATAAAAATAAGACTATGAAAGCTTTTTTTCGCATAACGTTATTAATAGTTACACTTGTAGCAGCATCAATAAGCAGTATACAAGCTCAAAGAGTTATTAAAGGCACAGTTTATAAAAATGGAGAACCTGCTGCTGGTATTACGGTTGAAGCACATAGGGGAGGAAGTATGATGACCAGTTTCGATGGTAAATACGAAGTAGAGGCACATGAAAGAACGAAATGGATTAAATTTACTTTTTTAAATGAAAGCAAAAGGCTCGACATAGAAGACAAGCAGGGTAATGTTTTCGATTTTGCCTTTGAAGGGAAATTACCTTCCGGGGAAGAAGAAAAAGAAGAAGAAGCTGATACAGATGTAATCCTGAAATCGGCCGAAGAACTCATACGTGAACAAGACAGGGAATTCATGAACGAACTTTCTCTTTATAATGAATTTTACAAACAGGATAATTATGAAATGGCTTTACCCCACTGGAGAAATGTGTACAACAAATATCCCAAGTCAACTAAAAATATCTATATCCACGGCTGTAATATGTATGAAAGTTTCATTGAAAACGCCAATTCTAATGAAGAAAGGAATAAATTTATAGATGACCTGATGAAATTATATGATAAACGAATTAAATATTTCAACGAAAAGGGATATATTCTGGGACGTAAAGCAACCGACTGGCTTGATTATAAATTAAATGCCGAAAATACAC
>CAZTAL010000122.1:0-2953 GCA_964611525.1 uncultured Prolixibacteraceae bacterium | reverse complement strand
AATACCGAAAAATTTCATTATTGTTCGTTTCATTAAATGTTATTTTTTTGTTTAAAAATGCAAAGATCTCCTTCGTTAATTACAAATTTAAATATTTCGTTTACATATGATTTTCTATTACAAGGCGCCGGAACAATACATCTTTTACATTACAAATTCATGGAAATTTTCAAGGGATATCACCTTATACTCGTGGTTGGAATAAGCTTCGGAAAAAGTTCTAGACAACCGCACCTTTTTTTTCGGATTCCATTTGAATTCAAAAGCAAACAGTTTATCGTCCTTCTCCTCAACATAATCAATTTCCTGTTGCTGCGTAGTGCGCCAAAACCATGATTTAACATCTATCTCATTATTTCCAAGATGCTTGAACCGTTCACTGACAAGAAAATTTTCCCATAATGAACCTTTATCCGTTCTCATGGACAAGGGAGAATAATTACCTAACACAGCATTCCGTATTCCATTATCATAAAAATATATTTTCCGCCTTTTTTTTATTTCATTTCTTACATTCCGGTTCAATGCTCCCAATCTGAATATAATACAGGTTTTCTCCAGCAGATCGATATACTTTTCAATGGTTTCTTTGTCGGAGTTCAGCAATTGCGCCAGTTCATTATACGATACCTCATTCCCGATTTGTAAAGCAAGTGCTACAAGAATTTTTTCAAGCAAAATGGGCTTTTTAATGGTTTCCAGGGTTAATAAATCTTTATACAAATAACTTGATGCAAGCGACTTAAGTAATTTTTTTCCCTGACCCACATTTTTTGCAATATCAGGATAATAACCATAAATCAACCGGTGTTCCAGCAATCTCTTTTCAGTAAGAAAACCATGATGATCAACCATTTCACTAAAGGATAATGGAAAAAGTATCAATTCAAATTTTCGTCCGGTAAGCGGTTCTTTAATCTTATTGGCCAGGTCGAATGAAGAAGAACCAGTGGCAATAAGCTGAACATTTTTAAAATTATCATGGATTATTTTTAATGCCAGACCAGTTTCAGGAATGCGCTGTGCTTCATCCAGTAATATAACTTTTGAATTTCCGATTATTGGAACAAGTTGAGTTGAGTTCAGGTTTGTAAGCATTTCACGTGTATCTGTATCATCTCCGTTCAGAAATAGCGTTTCATCCTTATATGGCTCCAATATATGTTCCATTAAAGTTGTTTTACCTGTTTGACGGGCACCGTAAACGATAATTGTCTTTCCATGAAACAGGTATTTTTCTATTTGCTTTTTAAGATGCCTTTGAATCATATAAATTATAATATTATAATATTTTTCGATTTAAACCGAACAAAGTTATAATAATTTTCGATTCAAACCGAAAATCATTATGCTTTTTTGCTTATTTGAAGAAATAATACGCGACAGATTTTCATGTAAAACCCGACAAATCACATCTTTCGTGTCGTTTATGTGTATATTTACACATTTTAGATACAAAACATTATAATTTAAATAAATTTTTTCCCTTTAATGCGTTCCAATAGAATTGTACATGACCATAATAACTGAAAATTATTTATATTTTTTAAGGCTATAAGCATAAAAAGTCAAAAATAATTAATATATTTATGGTTATAACCTAAAAAATAAATACATGATTAAAAGAGATTTATATCTGAATCAGCTAAAACCCTTTATTGACAAGCCCTTGATAAAAGTAATTACCGGCATCAGGAGAAGTGGTAAATCGGTAATTTTAAAACTGCTTAAAGAAGAATTGATTGAAAAGGGAGTTGAAAAGCGTCAAATAATTTATTTGAATTTAGAAAGTCTGGAATTTTCTGATATCGACAGAGCAGAAAAGCTATATCTTTATATTAAAGAGCGGATTGATAAGGAGAAACGGAACTATATTCTTCTTGATGAAATACAAGAGGTGAACTCCTGGGAAAAAGCCGTTAATTCATTTTTTGCCGATTTTAATGTTGATATTTACATTACAGGTTCCAATTCACGGCTTTTATCATCCGAATTGGCTACCTATCTTACCGGACGATACGTGGAAATTCATCTTTTTACGCTCTCCTTTTCAGAATACCTTCAGTTCAAAACCACACGAATTGGAAATACGGAATTAAATGCCAAGGCCGAATTTGAAAACTTCCTCAGAATGGGTGGATTTCCGGTACTGCATATTGCTGATTATCCAATAGAATCAGCCTACAGGATTGTTTTTGATATTTATTCTTCAGCCATTTTGCGCGATACCATTCAGCGTAATAAAATACGCGATGTAGAACTCCTGGAACGAGTTGTAAAGTTTGTCATGGACAATGTCGGAAATAAGTTTTCAGCAAAAAATGTAGCTGATTTTTTTAAAAGCCAGCAAAGAAAAATAGACCTGAATACTGTTTACAATTACCTTTCCGCACTTGAAAGCGCTTTTATTATTGATCGTATTCCGCGATACGATCTGATGGGAAAGGAAATATTAAAGACTTTTGAAAAATATTTTACAGGTGATCAGGCTATTATTTATTCCGTAATGGGTTATAAAGACAGAATGATTTCAGGAGTACTTGAAAATATTATAATGCTCGAAATGAAGAGAAGAGGATTTAGAGTTTTTACCGGGAAATTGGGCGAAAAGGAAGTTGATTTTATAGCCGAAAAGAATGAAAACAAAATATATGTTCAGGTAGTTTACAAAATGGTGGAACAATCGACAATTGACCGTGAATTTACTCCACTAATTCTGATAAAAGACAATCATCCTAAATATGTAGTTACAATGGACGAATTCTGGAAAGATAATATTGAAGGGGTGAAACATATCCATATTGCCGATTTTTTATTGATGGAAAGTTGGGTATGAAATTATAAAATATTATACTATACTTGAAACGGGATAAATTTATACATTTTATATTTGACCATTTTATATGGGAAATATTGAAATACAGTACCTTGTTTGCAAAAATCTATAAAAACG
>CAZTAL010000121.1:0-6973 GCA_964611525.1 uncultured Prolixibacteraceae bacterium | reverse complement strand
AGTTTGGAGGTGCACATAATTTTCATGATGCCAACTATCTTACTTTTCACCGGATTAAAAATTTCAGGAGGTTAATAAAAAGAAATATAAGAGATTAATTAATATATCCAGCTTTTGGGCATTCTCAAAATTAAATTTATTTATAAATGAGTTCAGTATAAAAACTAAAATTTTTATTGATTAATACTTTATGCAATTTTATAAATATCTAAAAATCAGTTTAATAAATTTTTTAAATTTGCCTAAAAAGGGCGCGAAGCGCCTTTTTAGACTAGACTCATAAATGATTATTAAACTTAATCGGATGAAAGTATTTATTAGAGCTTTAAGTTTTTTTTGCATTCTGATAATTTTTCTCCCAGGCTGTATATCTAAGCAGGAAAATCAGGATAATGACTTTGATGAATCAACTTTGAACAGGGAAAAATATCTTGACTGGTTTCGTGATGCTAAATTCGGTATGTTTATTCATTGGGGGCCTTATTCCCAACTGGCCGGAGAATGGAACGGGAAACAGGTGCCTGTAGGCCAGAATGCCGAGTGGATAATGAAAAATCTCGAGATACCGGTAGATGAATATCGTAAAATAGCAAAGACAATGAATCCTGTAGAGTTTGATGCACAGGAATGGGTGCAGTTAGCCAAATCAACAGGAATGAAATATATTGTAATAACGGCAAAACATCATGATGGCTTTGCAATGTATCATTCCAAAAATTCTTCATATAATATTGTCGACTGGACAGAATATAAGCACGATCCATTAAAAGAATTATCAAAAGCTTGTGAAGAGGCTGGTATAAAATTTTGTTTTTACTATTCTCACAGGGAGGACTGGGAGCATCCCGGCGGTTATGGCAATGACTGGGACTATGATAATGATTGGGGACAGGATCTTTTTCATCCGGTTAAATTCCGAAAATATCTCGAAGAAAAAGCCAAACCACAAATTGAGGAATTGCTAACCGGCTACGGTCCAATCGGACTTGTATGGTTCGACCGGGGTATGTATACACGGGAGCAGGGATTAGAATTTGTGAGGCTTGTTAATAAGTTGCAGCCGGCAACTCTTATTAACGGCAGGGTAGGTCATTATAATAAAGAATTTATCGGAGATTACCAGAGCACAAATGACAACGGAATGCCGCCCGGCGGACTGGAAGAGTACTGGGAAACTCCGCAAACACTCAATGAAACATGGGGATACAGTAAATTTGATACACTCTGGAAAAGTCCTGATGAAGTTATCCGGCGTCTTGCTGAAGTTGTAAGCCGGGGTGGTAATTATCTTTTGAATATCGGCCCTAAGGGTAACGGAGAGATCCCTGATACAACAATTGCAATATTCAGGCAGGTTGGTCAGTGGATGAACCGCAATTCCGAAAGTATTTACGGAACAATTGCAAATCCTTTTGGTGAATTGTCATGGGGATACTGCACTGTCAAAGAGAAGAAATTATATTTGTTGATCCGTGACTGGCCGGAGGATAACAAATTGGTTTTAGCAGGATTGAAAAATCCTGTTTTAAAGGCTTATCCTCTTAATGACAGGGCTAAAATTTTGAATGTATTGCAGGATGGAAAAGAAACATATATTACTATTCCTTCAATGGCATTTGATGATCCTGTATCCGTAATTGTTCTTGAATTAGAAGGACAACCTGATGTTTTGCCCCAACATGTGAAGCAGGACGAATCCGGAAGAATAAAATTGGATTATTTAACTGCAAATACACTGGGAAAAACGCAAACACGGTTTAACAGGAAAGGTGGATTTCATATTTCAAAATGGACAAATCCGGACGATGCGGTTGAATGGTTCATAAATATTGACAAACCGGGTAAGTTTAAAATCTATATTGATTATTCGGCTAAGAAGGATTGGAAAGGAAAAGGATTTGAAGTAACAATCGGAGAATATAATTTAACAAGCTCGGTTATTCCTACCGGAGAGATATTCGATTATAAAAATTTTCCCCTTGGATATGTTAAGTTGGCCGAACCGGGGAAATATACTTTAACAATAAAACCATCAGATTTAAACGATGATTATCTGATGTATTTAAAATCAATAACCCTTGACCCGGTTGAAGAAATAAAAGATGAGGGATGGGGGGTTGACTGAGGTATATATGTTTTTTAAAATATCAATAATGAATATTAATTTGAAATTTTGCACCTCTGCAAAAAATGAATATTTTATCATTACTGTTCGGAGAAAAAAATAGTTATTGATATTTTACGAGAAACATCGATTTCCTCTTTTCTATAATTAATGATTCGAAATAAATAAAGTATTACAGGGTCATTCGCAGACTATGTTCCATTAGAAGTAGGATTAAGACTTTAATTTTTAATTTCTAAAATAGTTCTAACTGCGGTTTTCCGCATTCGCATTCAGTTCTTGCAGATATTATCGCTCACCGAAATTCGCTCCACAACATTTATCAACCGTTAGTTTAACAAATTCCAATTGCAACCCAAATTATCGGCTATTTTTCCATTAGAAAAAGGATTTAATAGCAAAGGTGAATGTTTAATTTCGTGTTGATAACTTTAATGAGAATTATTTATGAAAATAGAAAATTAGTTAGTACTTTTGGACAAATTTAGTCTAAATTAATTATATCTAAATAAATGTTGTCAATAGGGGAACAAATAAGAAAGTTAAGAGAAAATCAGGAGTTACCATTGAGAAAAGTAGCTGCTGAGCTGGATATTGATCAGTCTGTCTTAAGCAAAATTGAAAGAGGAGAACGGAAAGCTTCAAAAAAACAGATCATTCAGATTGCCAAAATTTTTAATGTGGATGAAAGAGAATTGCTTATTGCTTACCTTAGTGATCGGGTGCTGTTTGATTTGAAGGATGAAGATTTAGCGACAGAGGCTTTAAAAGTAGCTGAGAAGAAAATTAAATATATGATTAAAAACCAAAATGGAAAATAAAAATTCCATGCAAACTATACATCAGGAATTGCCAAGCCGTTTTGCCGATCGATTGGGTGCAATTTATGCTTCTAAGGTTAGCCAGCAGCATAAAAAGGAAAACGGACAATTTTTTACTCCGGTAGAAATAGCCTCCCTAATGGCTTCTTATTCCGAATTTAAAGGAGATTCTGTACGTATATTAGATCCAGGATGTGGCTCAGCCGTTTTATCGTGTGCTTTGGTTGAGCATCTTATTAATTTCAATAAAAACCTGAATACATTTAAATTAGTTGCTTATGAAACGGATATTAAACTTATTAAGATTTCAGAAAAGTCTTTAAGTTATTTGGAAAAATGGGGAGCAGAAAAGGGAATTACCATAAAGACTAAGCTTTACACAGAGGATTTCATACTTCATAATGCGGATAGTTTTAAAGAAACAGGCAACTTGTTTCAAAAGCCTGTTGAACTGTTTGATATTGTTATCTCAAATCCACCCTATTTCAAGCTCTCTATTGATGATAAACGAACGAAAGTTGCCAAAATAGTAGTAAATGGACATCCTAACATTTATGCTATCTTTATGGCATTATCAGCAAAATTGCTCAAAGAAAATGGTGAGCTTATTTTTATTACACCACGCAGCTATGCAGCAGGTGGATATTTCAAAATTTTTCGGGAATATTTTTTCAAACTTATAGATTTAGATAAGGTCCATTTATTTGTATCCCGAAAAGATACTTTTAGCAGAGACAAAGTATTACAGGAAACTATTATTATAAAAGGAACAAAACGACTCAAACCTGACAATCCACAGGTAATAATCTCCTCTTCGGGTGGATTGAAGGATATAAATAATTCATTTATCAAGATTTTCCCGAAAAAAGATATCATAGATTTAAATTCAAATGAAAAAATTTTGTATTTGCCTACAACAGATTATGAAGAATCTGTTCTGGAAATATTTAAAAACTGGAAAGGTAATCTGGGAAAATATAATATTAAGATTTCAACCGGACCGGTAGTAGCATTCCGGGCAAAGAATTATTTGAGAGAAAGTATTAAGCATGGAACAGAGCAGCTAGCCCCTCTATTTTGGCTGCATAACGTGAAACAAATGTTATTGGAATGGCCAATAGTTAAATCAAAGAAAGAGCAATATATCAAAATTGAGGAAAAGTCCATGCCTCTTCTCATTCCAAATAAAAACTATATTTTGTTAAGACGTTTCAGTAGTAAGGATGATAAAAACAGATTAATTGCTGCTCCTTATTTCTGTAACTTCATTAAATCAGATTTTATCGGAGTTGAGAATAAAGTCAATTATATTTATCGATCAAAAGGACATTTGGAACGGAATGAAGTAGTTGGTATTTGTGCTTTGTTAAACAGTAGCCTTTTTGATGCTTATTTTAGGATTTTTAACGGTAATGTCAATGTAAGTGCTACTGAGCTAAGAGAAATTTCATTGCCGCCTTTGGAAACCATTCATGAAATTGGCGACACGATTATTATGTCAAACAATTTTTCAGTAGAAAATACGAACCGGATTGTAACCGGATATTTTGAACCAGCATATAGTACATGAGTAAAATAGAAGAAGCAAAACAGATATTGGAAGCATTGGGACTTCCGAAAAAACAGCAAAATGAGCGTTCCGCTTTGACACTACTTGCTTTATGTAACCTGAAAGAAAATGACAAATGGAGAAAAGCTAAAGCAGTCAGTATGTCTGTAGTCGGCAATAAAAAAAATGCCAAATATGAAGGTGTGATGCGCTTTATTAGTAAAAATTATAAAAAGCATTATGCTGAAAATTCAAGAGAAACATTTCGCAGACAAACACTTCATCAATTTGTCCAGGCTGGAATTGTAAATCATAATCCGGAAAATCCTGAACTGCCAACCAACAGTAAAGATAATCATTATCGCCTATCACCAGAAGCCTTGAAGGTGATTAAATCCTTTAACACCAGAGAATGGAATAAAGAGATTAAATATTTTAAGGAAAATGTTGGATTATTATGTGAGAAATATTATAAGAAACGGGAATTGAGAAAAATCCCGGTTAAGCTGAAAGACGGAATTGAATTGCACTTTTCTCCTGGTAAGCACAATGAAGTTCAGATTGCCATCATTGAGAAATTTGCTCCACGTTTTGTTCCTGGAAGTGATTTGCTTTATGTGGGAGACACCGCTAATAAAGATCTTTATATGGATAAGAAAAGACTGAAAAAATTGGAAATTCCAATTGATGAGCATAGCAAATTACCAGATATTGTTCTATATGATAAAAAGAAAAAGTGGCTGCTCCTTATTGAAGCAGTTACTTCACATGGACCGGTTTCCCCGAAAAGAATTGTCGAAATGGAAAAGATGTTGAAGAATTGTAAAGCAGGCAAAATATACGTGACAGCATTTCCTGATTTTAAAGAATTTAAAAGGCATACTTCTGATATTGCCTGGGAAACGGAAGTTTGGATAGTCAGCTTTCCGGATCATATGATCCACTTTAACGGAGATAAATTTATAGGACCAAGATGAAAAAAAAATTTATGACAAAATCCAGGATTGTAAATAAAATATTCGCTAATTATTTAAGTACATTTTTTACTTTTTGCTAATTCATAAATATAGACGGGAAGAAATCATATGAAATTTTCCTGCTGTCTTCGATTTTGTATAATGTAAAAATATATTTATGTGCTGTGGTTATTACCATTAAATTAAAATAAAACAGTACCAACTTATAACATTAAAAGCTTTAAAAGAAAAGAAGATAAAGCATTTTCAGTTAGAGTTTCTGTTGATTTCTGTTAATAGATCAAATTCATAAAATTTTATTTTGCAAATAGCTAGACTGCATTATAAATCAATATTTTATAAAATACCGCCATGGTTTGCTGATCCATGGTTCGCCTGCATAATTAATTCCTTTGCGGGGTGCAGTTTCAAAGTGGGTAATAACCTTTCGGTCTTCTATCCATATACGGTTTGAGGTGGTAAGGTCTTCTCCATAAAATGATTTGTCCAGTATAAGAGCCTTACCTACTATTCCTGGCCCGGGCAATCCTTTTAGTCCCCGTATCAAAACTGCTGAGGCATCGCCTTCTTCACCGGTTACTATATTTAAAAGCCAGTGAATGCCATAAACAAGGTAAACATATACCACGCCTCCTTCTCTGAACATTACCTCGGTACGGCGTGTTTTTCCTTTATTGGCGTGGCAAGCCTTGTCTTCACCACCCCTGTATGCTTCAACTTCTGTAATTAAATACTTTTCAATGTCACTCTTATTATATCTGCGTACCAGATTTTTGCCCAGCAGTTCAGGAGCAACTTCCAGTACATCTCGACGAAAAAAATTAGTTGTTAATTTATTGATTGGCATGAGCTAAGAAAATATCTGAATATGATTAATATTTTAATTGGTTAAATCACGGCAATCTCTCAGAGTTATTTAATCCTGTAATTATTTTTAGCTACCATATAAGATCTAAATTTACTGTTCTAATTTTTTTTCAAATTTTGTTCAGCTATTTAGAGGGCTGGAATAACCTTTTTATAGTAATATCCCGAATTCATTTGCAATATAAACCCAAAAATTTTTAATAGTGGTTTAATTATCTGATAATTTGAGAATCCTTATAGTCACATTTTCAAATTAAAAGGCCGGTTTATTTCATTTGCCTGTTTTATAATGCAAATTCCGGTAAAAGTTGACAGGTATTCAAGTGAAAGTTTATATTTTTCAGATTTTGATGATTCCTTTCTCCAAAACTGGCAAAAATTTTTTAGTTTTACTTCATTTTTTTTTCATTTCATAAACTCCATAGCCGATAATCAATAAAATCAGTAATAACGAACTTGCCAGAGAAATTTTATTTCCCAAGTAATATGACTGAGGTTCAAATTTGAATTCAATTTCATGTTGTCCCGGTGGTAGTACCATTGCACGCAATACGTAATCAATCCTGAAGTGAGGTGCTTTTTTACCGTCAATAAAAGACTCCCAGCCTTTATCATAATAGATTTCAGAGAATAC
>CAZTAL010000120.1:0-66711 GCA_964611525.1 uncultured Prolixibacteraceae bacterium | reverse complement strand
ACCTTCCTTGGATATGCAGATATATATTATACTGTATATGCGCGCGATTTCAACGGATGTGAAACATCAAGGGATACCTTCATACAGGCACCTGATCCTGTCGTGATCGATACTAAGGATATCACTTGTTACGGTGATGAATTAGGGTCTGCAAGAGTCTGGGCAACCGGTGAGGAAGGACGTTCCTTCAAGGTACTCTATAAAGAAGTTCTCAATGGAGTGGTTGATGAAGACTGGACCGAATATAACGGCTGGTTCACGGATTCTATCGATGTTGAAGAAGAATTTAAGTATTGTAATGATGATTTACAGTGCCGTCACTATTTGATAGCCGCTATGGATACTATGGGTTGCATGTCAGAGATTGACACCATGGTTTTCTATAAGGTTCAGAATGATTTGATGGTTGAGGCAACTCTTGAAGGTAATGAAATTACAGCGGAAGCTTCAGGCGGAGCTGTTGATGAAGAGTTGAATCATCATTATCAGTTTGCTTTATCGGTTGTTGGTGAAGAACCAAATCCGGTATGGCAAGATGAAAATATATTCATAGTAGACGAATACAATGAATATGTAGTCTGGGCACGTGATTATAATTTATGTCTGGCAACGGATACTGTTACCGGAGGCTTTTCATCTTATACAATAGCAGAAATACAGGGAGAGGTTGATTCCTCACTTGTAACGGGTGAGATTGTTAAAGTGAGCGGTACAGTTACAGGAGTTGTTGATGGTCATGGATTCTATATGCAGGATGCTAATACTGCATGGAGTGGTATCTGGGTTGCTGTTTCTGAAGGACCCGAAGATATTGCAATTGGGGATGGTGTTACTGTTGTTGGCGAAGTTGCTGAAATAGACCATGTTACTACTATAGTTGCAATGGGAGGAGAAATTATTGAACCTCCGGTGACTATTGAACCAATACTTCTCGGATCACCTTCAGAAGCTATCGATGAAATGTACGAAAGCGTACTTGTTAAAGTTGGCGGTGCCCGTGCTACAGCAGCAGATGAAGGTACAGGTCAGTGGACTATATATTATGAAACCAGTGACAGTGTGGTAGTTGATAAGTTAATGTATACATACGTTCCTACTGAAGACAACTATTACGATGTTACCGGTGTTACAAATGGCATGAACGATGCATTTATGATGGAGCCAAGAATGGAGGAAGATATAGTTGACTTAACTGAAACTACTCCTGCAGCTTTGAATCCGAACAATGTTGCGTTCAAAGTTTATCCTAATCCTTTCAGAAACTATATCTATATTGATAATTACGATAAACTTACAAGAGTTGTGATTAGCAATATTGCAGGTCAGCGAGTTTTAGATGTTGAATATCCGTCTCGTGAGGTCCGTACTGATAATCTGGTAAGTGGCGTTTACGTTGTAAGTATGTTTACTGAAAACGGAAGAGCCAAGACACAAAGGATTGTAAAATGGTAATACCGAATTGATTGATTAAAAAGGGGAAGCTGGGCAGCTTCCCTTTTTTTTTATGTGTGCCGTGCATGGTTGATAACTAAGTCGTGAAAGTGAGACTTTTTAGTCCCTCATTATTTGGCAATATAGCCCAAAAAAAACTTGAAAAAAAGAAGTTATATAAGAAAATAAATGATATTTGATGAACGATTATTGACCGGTTATTAAGTTATTTGGTTATCCTACTGAGTTTTTATAATAAACAGGTTAAATTAATTAAATTTGAAGCCTAATATTTTTATAGATGATATGGATATTTTAAACCGGCACGTTACAATAAGGAAATTTAAAAAACAACCTGTACCTGACAATTTACTGGAAAGTATAATATATTCGGGTACACGGGCATCTACTACGGGTAATATGCAAGTTTACAGTATTGTTATTACTGAGGATGAATCTCAAAAAAAGGAACTTGCCCCTTATCATTTTAACCAGCCGGTTGCATTAGAAGCTTCGGTATTGTTGACCTTTGTGGCTGACTTCAACAGGTTTTCAAAGTGGTGTGAATTCAGAAATGCCAAAGCGGGTTATTCAAACTTCCTTTCATTTTTTACTGCAGCTATTGATGCTCTTCTGGTGGCACAGAATGTTTGTGTCGCAGCCGAAAGCCATGGCCTCGGCATTTGTTATCTTGGTACTACTACATATAATGCAAAGGAAATTATAGATATCCTTGAATTACCACAACTTACTTTTCCGGTAACTACAGTTGCAATAGGTTATCCTGATGAAGATCCTGATCTTAATGACCGGATACCACTGCAAGGAGTTATTCATAATGAAAAGTATAATGATTACACTAAAACACAAATTAACAGATTGTATGCTTTTAAAGAAGAGCTGGAATCATCGAAAGAGTTTGTCAGGGAAAACAAAAAAGAAAGTTTAGCTCAGGTTTTTACAGATGTGAGATATAAAAAATCCGACAATGATTTTTTTTCTGGTAAAATGTTGGATACACTTAAGAGACAAGGTTTTATGTAAAAGGATTAAGGTCAATCTATTTTTCGATATTTAAGTTTAGTGTAAAAAAAATTTTTAATTTTAATGGCAATCAAAATTTCTGAACAGTTAACAGAAAAAGTTACTAACGCATTATTTGAATTTTTTTAAAAATTTTTTTGCGATGTGATTTAAATTATAAATATAATCCTAAATGATAATTTTTTAAGTGGTTTACCATAAAAACAGGCACTATGAAACAGATGAATGATACTGGGCAGAGAAAAGTGGAATTTTTTATTGATTCCATTCCCGAGCCGGATGATATTGAAGATGTTATTTTTTCACTTATGGTCAATCCCAATCTTTCAAGTGTTAATTATTTTAATGACTTCAGTGAAATGACCATTTCTCCTGATTCCATTGGAAATACTGAAAAAGATGAGACAGGGTTATTGGAATTAAATGCTGATGGTAATAATTTGGCTATGACCACACATGCATTACACAATCATTTGGAAAGTAATCCGCAAAAGGCCACTGAAATACTCATTTCCAGAGCCGCACGCAAATTACTTTGCCTGGGAGCTTATCCTGTTGGTATAACTGCTTTTTTGTATCATATTGATTTTGCTGATCCCAATGGGCAGTATATTGCATCCGGTGCTAAAAAAGGACTTGAAAATGCAGCTCAGAAATTTAATCTCAAAATTTTAAACCGTAAAATACGTTTTGACCGCTTATCGGGACAAGGAATTGTTCCTCCTACAATGATCATAAGCATGATTGGTTTGGTAGAGGATAAAGAAGAACTTACTAATCATGCATTTAAAAAGAAGGGGGGAAATTTATTTATTATTGGCCGGTCGGTGGAGGACCTCGGTTCATCTGAATATCTCGAATTTTATCATGGGATAACAAATTCTCCTTTACCAGCCTTTAGTATAGATGCCGAAATTAAAATTCAAAAAGCGCTTAAAAATTTACATAAATATCAATTGTTACAGAGTGCAAGTCCTGTAGGTAAGGGAGGTCTATTTTTTACTCTTCTCAGGGCTGCTATACCCACCGGTCTCGGCTTTGATATAACAACTGACGCTGAAATGCGGATTGATTCTTTTTTGTTCGGCGAAGGAATGGGAAGGATCCTTGTGGAAGTTGAATCTGAAAAAGAGAATGAATTTGTTGACTTCATGTCTGATATTAAAACACCTTTTTTTACTTTGGGACATGTTACCAAAGGTGAAATAAGAATTGATGATAATTCTATGGGATATATCGATAAGATGACCTCAACTTTATAAGTTACAACTATTTTTTGTAGCAAATAGGATTATACAACGGTTGATTTGTATTTTAAAGCAACTATGGCAGTAGCACCATATAAGTATTCCGCCTCTGGCAGGAAGCATCAGGTAGAAAAAATGTTTGATAGTATTTCTCGTAGCTACGATTTTTTAAACCATTTACTTTCTTTTAATATAGATAAAATTTGGCGTAAAAAAGCTATAGCACATCTGGTACATTTTCATCCTGATACCATTTTAGATATTGCTACCGGCACAGCAGATTTTGCTATTGCTGCATCGCGGTTAAAACCCAAGAAAATTATTGGTGTTGACCTGTCTGATAACATGTTGAAAATCGGAGAGAAGAAAGTTAAAAGAAAAGGGCTTTCTGAATTAATTACACTAAGTAAAGGAAATTCCGAGAATATTCATTTTGAAGATAATTCGTTTGATGCTGTTACTGTCGGTTTTGGAGTTCGTAATTTTGAAAAGCTTGAGAAAGGACTTTCCGAGATATACAGGGTTTTGAATCCCGGTGGAGCTTTGGTTGTACTTGAATTTTCAAAACCCAAAAATTTTTTTTTCAGAAAGATATATCTTTTTTATCTTACGGTATTGCTTCCTAAACTAGGCCATATTGTTTCAGGGAACAGGAGGGCTTATCTGTACTTTCAAGAGTCAGTAACAGAGTTCCCGTATGGCAATGAATTTGTTACTATTTTGGAAAAGGTTGGATTTGAAAAATGTGAATATTTTATTCAAACATTGGGTGTAGCAACTATTTATTTATGCCAAAAATCTAATATTACTGTTTAAGAGCAATAAAAAAGCAATATTTTTGTTTGAAAATTTATAAGACGTTATTCAGCCAGGTGAAAAAATATTTGATAGTCATATTATTTTTATCCGCGATACTAAATGTTTCTGCCCAGAAACAGAAGGTCAATTACATGACAACCTTTGATGAAAAGAGGATTCATTTTGGGTTTACGCTCGGACTTAATACACTTGATTTCGGGGTTACTCATTATAATCCTATTGGCGCTAATCCTGATGGCTTTGAGCCCCAAAACTGGCAACTCGATGAAAAACAGATTACGGGAAATGATTATGTCAGAGCTGATGTGGCACACCTGATTCCGGGTTTTACTGTCGGCATCATTTCCAGTCTGAGGCTTACGCGTGATCTGAACCTGCGGTTTTTACCGGGTCTTTCATTCGGAGAAAGGAAATTAACGTATAATATCCCTGTATGGGAAATTGATTATTATGAGCCTTTGCAATATTACTCGATCAAATCAACCTTTTTGGATTTTCCTTTGCTTGTAAAATATAAAGCCCGCAGGATTAATAACAATAGACCATATGTTATCTTCGGGACTGCATACCGTCAGGATATCTCAAGAACAGGGAAAGAGGACCTGGTAAAATTGAGAAACAGCGGATTTTATGCAGAAATAGGAGCTGGCTGGGATCATTATTTTACTTTTTTTCGTTTTTCCGCAGAGGCCAAGGTAAGTATTGGGTTGAACAATCAGTTGGGCGGTAATCCCGGACCTAATCAAAGGCAGTATTATTCAAAGGCAATAAAATATTTAAGATCAAATATTTTTACCCTTTGTTTTCATTTTGAATAAGTCTGTCTTTTGAATTCAGAACATATAATACCAGCAGCAATAGCAACATTAAGTGATTCCGCACTTTTTTCTTTTTTGCTGAAAGAAGGAATTTTGATCTTATGTTCTATCATTTGGGATACTTCTTTACTTATACCACTTCCCTCGTTACCTAATACCACCAAAGCCTTGGAAGGAAGTATCTCTTCATAAATGTTCAGTCCTTTAATGAAGGTTCCGAATACAGGTATATTTAATTCCCTTGCTAAACCTGATATTTTATTAAAAGACATGTAAAAAATCTTTACCCGGCAAAATGATCCCATGCTGGCTTGAATCACTTTGGGGTTATATACATCTGCAGTATCCGGAGAGCATATTAATTCTCCAATACCAAACCAGTCGCATATCCGGATAATGGTTCCCATGTTACCGGGATCCTGTATCCCGTCCAGGTAAAGTGTTAGTTCTTTTAATTCTGGAGTTTTGCTTTCTGAAAATGGTTTTGAGCAAATTGCCAGGGCATGTTGAGGATGTACAAGCAGACTTGCCTTTTTTATTTCAAAAGTGGTCATTCTTGTAATTTTTACAGCATTCCTAGTAATTTTTTCGTTAGATTCAAGAAAATTATCGGAAGCATATAATTCATTTACCTGATAGTCTGAATTTAATGTTTCCAGAACGTTTTTATCGCCTTCAACAAGAAACAACCCGTATTTCTGCCTATATTTTTTTGATGAAAGTGATTTTATCAGTTTTATTTTATTTTTACTGATCATTATATTTTGTTTATCCTCTAAAATAAATGTGTTAAATTTAAGGTTTCCATCCAAAACACTTCGTTATTTTTGTAAAAATAAAGAGAACAATTTGTTAATAAAGAAAACTACTATAAAATATATAGCAAAAACAGCAAGCCTTGTATTTATGGTTTTGTTGTTTTCATGTTCCCCGGTAAAATACATTCCTCGGGATAGTTATCTTTTAAACAAGGTTGAATTAGAAGTTGATAATCCTGATATAAGTAAAGAAGAGGCTAAATCTCATATCAGACAAAAAGAGAATTATAAAATATTGGGATTTGCAAAATTTCATCTCTGGCTATACAATCTATCATCTAAAAAGAGAGATGATAGTTGGTTTAAAAGAATAGGAGAACCCCCCGAGGTGTATAATCAGGCTTTGGTTGATGCTTCTAAAGACCGGTTAGAGCAATATTTAGACAACAAGGGTTATTTCCGGGGATCTGTATCTTCTGAAGTAAATTTCAAAGAAAAAAGTCGTAAAGCGAATATTAAATATATTATTCAAACGGGTGAACAGTATAAAATTAGAAAAGTCAATTATCATATCGGTGATTCTGCTTTACGCGCACTTCTTTTAAAAGATACTGCAAATTTGTACCTTAGTCCGGAAACTCCATTCGATTTCACTTTACTTGAAAAGCAGAGGAATGACATAGTAGAGTTGTATAAAAATAACGGTTATTTTTATTTTTCGAAGGATGATGTTAGTTATCTCGCTGACAGCACTAAATTTGAAAAAAGCATTTTTCTGGATATATTTATCGGCGAAACCGCGGAGAGTGATACTACTACTAATAATAAATTTATTCCTTTTTACCTGAATCATTTTTATCTTTCTGTTTTACCTACAACAGGATCATTTACCACGAACCGGGAATTTGCAAATACATTTTCAGATACAGTGTTATGGAAGGACATAACTTTATTTAGTAACTCTGAAGTAAAATTCCGGCCTAATCTTTTTGAGGAATTAATCCAAATGCAGAGTGGCTCTTTGTACAGGCTGGAAGATGCCAGAAATACTTTTAATGCATTTAACCGCCTGAGGCAGTTCAGGTTTATTGATATTCAGTTCAGAGATAGCCAGACAGTCAGGGATACTCAATTGCTGGATTGTTATATTCGCTTTGCACCTTTAAATAAGCAGTTTATCTCTTTTGACATTGAAGGTACTAATACTTCCGGTAATTTCGGAGTTGCAGGTAATATTAATTATAAGCACAGAAATCTGTTCAGAGGAGCCGAATTGCTTCAATTGAATTTTAAAGGAGCTATGGAAAGGCAGCAAAGGGTTGTTGAGGATAAACCCGAGTATTTCAACACACGGGAATTTGGGGTGGAATCAAATATGACTGTTCCTAAATTGCTCGGCCCCGGTCGGGTTTTGAATGTTTTTCGTGATTATCTGCCTAAAACAATTTTTACTCTGGGATATAACTTCCAGCGAAGGCCGGAATATACCAGGACGATAGCAAATTTAAAAATCGGATATAACTGGATGACATCAGAGAACCTGACACATACATGGAACCTCATAGATTTCAACATGGTAAATCTTTATAAATTTGATCCTCAGTTCATCAATTATATAAAGGATCTTTACATAAAGAGCAGTTTTACCGATCACCTGATTTTTGCAATGAATTATTCTTTTGTTCATAATACCCAGAAATTAAATATTAAAAAGAATTATTTATACTTAAGATTCAACATGGAGCCGGCGGGGAATCTTCTTGGTTATTTATCTTCGGTAACCGGCCGTACAAAAGTATATGTAACTGATACAATAAGTTCCAGAGCGACATCTTATTATAAAATTTTCAATACGCGTTTTGCACAGTATCTTAAATCGGATATGGAATTCAGGTATGGGTATGTTATTGACAAATATAATTCTCTGGTTGGACGGGCTTTTATTGGTATAGGTTTTCCTTATGGCAATTTCGATGTTTTGCCGTTCGAAAAAAAATATTTCACGGGTGGTGCGAATGGAATAAGAGCATGGCAGGTACGTTCTCTCGGACCGGGTACATACAGCGCACCTCCGGATGCTTATCCCAATCAGTCGTCGGACATAAAGCTGGAAGCTAATCTGGAATACAGGTTTAATTTAATAAGTTTCATGGAAGGTGCATTTTTTTTGGATGCCGGTAATATTTGGGCAATTAACCATAAAGATAACCGCCCGGGTGCTCAATTTAAATTTAATAAGTTTTATAAGCAACTTGCTTTTGGCACAGGTACAGGTTTCCGTTTCGATTTCAATTATTTTATATTTCGTTTGGATATAGGGATGAAACTTCGTGATCCCTCACAAGAACTGGGTAACGGTTGGATTATTGGTAACAGGTCGTTAAAATCTGATGATTTTAATTTATCATTTGCCATAGGTTATCCTTTTTAAAGGACTTTATATTTTAAATCACTACTATCCGGATAATAAAGTATTTATTGGGCTAAAGCCCGTGTAACGTAAGGTTTCTTTAGCCCTATCATTAATGCCGGGGTAATTGATAAAATAACCATTATTTGCTGTTTTTTTTAATTCCTCTTTTAAGATGTATTATTTTTTTGCAATTTTATGCCCGTTTTTGCTAATAATATAAATTAAATAAATATCTAGGAATGTCAGTTTTACCTTCAAATCGGGATTCTTTTGGTTCCAAAATTGGTGTAATAGCAGCTACTGCCGGTTCTGCAATTGGATTGGGTAATATTTGGAGGTTTCCGTATGTTGCCGGGGAAAATGGCGGTGCAGCATTTCTTATTGTCTATTTGGTTTTTATCGTGGCAATAGGTATACCTGTTATGCTTTCTGAATTTACAATCGGCAGAAGGGCAAGACGTAATGTTTTTGGTTCTTTTCGCCGACTGGCTCCCGGGCAACCATGGCATTTCATTGGTCTGATGGGAGTTATTGCTGCTTTTATGATACTGGCTTTTTATTCTGTAGTAGCCGGCTGGACACTGGAATATATTTATCAGTCTTTACTGAATGGTTTTGCAGGGAAATCTGCTATACAGCTTGACAGCATGTACCATTCATTTATTGGGAGTACATGGCGTCCGCTCTTATGGTTCTTTGTGTTTATGGCTTTAACTGCATCGATTATAATGGCTGGTGTCCAGAGGGGAATTGAAAAATATACTAAAATACTAATGCCTGTTTTGTTGATCCTGCTATTGGTTTTGGTCGTGCGTTCATTAACTTTACCTGGTTCTGAAAAAGGAGTATCCTTTTTGTTCAGGCCTGATTTTGGTAAGCTTTCACCTTCAACGGTACTTGAAGCATTGGGACAGGCATTCTTTTCTTTGAGTATTGGAATGGGCACACTTGTTACTTATGGTTCGTATATCAAAGAAAATGACAATCTGGGATCTATTGCTTTTTCCGTGGCATTTGCCGATACCTTTATTGCTATACTTGCCGGATTGGCTATTTTCCCTGCTGTTTTTGCTTTTAATATTGAACCGGCTGCGGGTGAGGGACTTGTTTTTATTACTATTCCGAATATTTTTCAACAAATGGCAGGAGGATATATTTTTGCCCTGCTGTTTTTTATTCTCCTAACTGTTGCAGCCCTTACTTCGACTATTTCGGTGCTGGAAGTTATTGTTGCATTTTTTGTTGAAGAATTGCATATACGGAGAAAAGCTGCCACCCGGCTGGCTGTTAGTTCGGTTTCATTATTGGGAGTGATGAGCGTACTGTCATTTAGCTCTTTGTCGGGAATAAAAATATTTGGATTGACGGTATTTCAATTGCTTGATTTTACATCGGCGAATATTCTTCTTCCTCTAGGCGGTATGTTTATTGTTCTTTTTGTTGCATGGTTCTTTGGCCGTGAAAAGGTAAATGATCAACTTTCAAATAATGGAGAATTAAAAGCACATTATATTCCGCTTTACATGTTTATTATTAAATTTATAGCTCCATTGGCAATTGCATTTATATTCTTACAGGGAGTAGGAATAATAAAATTAGGATAAAGTTTAATGATAAGTTTGGTAAGGTAATATACAAATAAATTTTATGTCTAAATCCCCCGGACAAATAATCAGGGAATATTTCGATTTTTCCCAAAAAGACAGGAATGCATTGATTACTCTTATAATATTAATACTTCTTGTAACAGGCGCTCATTTAGTTGTAAATAACATGGATATAAAATCAAAAGCGGATATTTCTGCTTTTGTAATTGCCATGAAGAAATTACGGGAAGAATCAATCATTGATACAACCCAATGTAAACTCTTCGAATTTGATCCGAATACTATTGCTGTAAAACAGCTGGATTCATTATCTATTCCCCGCTTTATTAAAAATAATCTTATAAAGTACCGGTCAGCAGGCGGACAATTTTACCGACCGGAGGATTTTCTCAAACTTTACGGAATGAATGACAGTATTTATAAGAGAATAAGAGAATTTATAAAAATAAACGTCAAGCCGCAGGAACCATTGAAAAAAGTAAGCGTAAAGCCGGAGCAGCACTTAAAAAATATATATGATAAAGTATCATTTACTGGCACTTTTGATCCTAATTTTGCAGGAAAGGACACTCTGGAAGACCTTGGATTCAATTATTATCAGATATCAAACCTATTGAAATACCGTGAAAATGGCGGTTATTTTTTAATTCCTTCAGATTTGATGAAAATTTATGGTATCGATTCAGCCTTTTTTAATAATATTAAACAGTATATCAGGATAAATGAATCCTATACTGATAGTAGTTCATACAAGGTTGATGATAAGGAAACATTAATAGAATTAAATAAAACGGATTCCGCTGAGTTGATCAAACTTAGAGGGATTGGTCCTGTATTTGCTTCACGAATTATTAAATATCGCGAATTGTTGGGTGGCTTCTATTCGTGCAGGCAGATACTTGAAGTATATAATTTCCCGGAGGAAACATTTTGGAATATCAGGGAATTTTTTTATGTAGATACTCTTTCAATAAAAAAATTACGTATAAATTTTGCAGGATACAATGAGCTTATATATCATCCTTATCTTAACAAAAAAGAGGTTAATAAAATATTGGATTACAGAAGTAAACACGGACCATTTACAACTACTGATCAGTTTTTTGGCAGTAGTTTGACTGATTCGGCAAAAATTGAGAAAATACGTCCCTATATAAGTTGCCGTTAAAAATACTTAAATTAAGACGGAAGCTTTTGGAGATTATTATTTTTTTACATTAAATTTGATATAAAGTGAATATTTTCTAAATTTGCGCCTCAATTTTTATAAATGGAATAAAATATGATAGTAATTCCTGTAAAAGAAGGTGAAAATATTGAAAGAGCTTTAAAAAGGTTTAAGAGAAAGTTCGAAAAGACAGGTGTTATGAAGGAACTCCGCGAACGCCAAAAGTATACCAAACCTTCAGAAAAGAGAAGGGAAGAAATTAAAAAGGCTGCCTATATAGAGAAATTGCAGCGTCAGGAGGACTAATCTGGGTGTAGGGGTTTCTGATTTTGATTGGAAAATTAATGAGCTATCAGGAATCGTTCATAAGCTACTTGAAGTATGAGAAGAGGTATTCTAATCATACTATAGTTGCCTATAAAAAGGACCTCGATCAATTTATACATTATTGTACTGAAATGATCGGGGAATTTGATGTAAAGAGAATCGATTCAAAGCTTATGCGGAGGTGGATAATAAATTTAATGGGACACCAGCTCACTCCACGTTCAGTCAATCGCAAAGTTTCGTCTGTAAGGGCTTTCTTTATATTTTTAATGAAAGGGAAAGTATTAGAGAAAAATCCGGCAGCCAATTTGCCACTTCCCAAGATCAGAAAAAAATTACCCAACTTTGTGGAAGAAAGGAATCTTCACCACTTACTTGATGACGGTTTTTTCAAGGATGATTTTAATGGCAAAAGAGATAAATTGATTATTTCTTTGCTATATGGTACAGGAATAAGGTTAGCAGAGTTGTTGAAATTAAAGGATTCTAGTATAGATACAACAGCATATTTAATAAAAGTAACAGGAAAAAGACAAAAAGAGAGGATAATTCCATATCCAAGAAGTATTAATAATTTATTATCTCAGTATATGGAAGAAAGAGATGGCATGCTTGGATTCACTCCACCCGTGTTATTGGTTACTAATAAGGGAAATCCTGTATATGAAAAATTAGTTTACAGGATTGTTAAAAAAAATCTCGGACTGGTAACTTCACTGGAAAAAAAGAGTCCCCACGTTTTACGACATACATATGCTACCCATTTATTAAATAAAGGTGCAGACCTCAATGCAGTTAAGGAATTATTAGGCCATTCCAATCTTGCTGCAACAGAGATTTATACTCATACAACATTTGAAAAATTGCGTGATATTTACAAACAAGCCCATCCCAGGGGCTAATAAAAAGTGTTGAATATGGAAATAATTATCAGTTCAGTGCATTTTAATGCGGACAAGAAATTGATTGATTTTGTTAATAAAAAAGTAAATAAACTTGATACTTTTTTTGATGGTATCATAAATGCAGAGGTTACTTTAAAAGTACTTAAACCCGAAACTGCGAGGAACAAGATATCTGAAATAAAACTTTCAATTCCTGCCAATGGTTATTTATTTGCAAAAAAGCAAGCTGATACTTTTGAAGAGGCTACCGATCTGACGGTAGATGCTATTCGGAAACAACTAAGTAAATACAAAGATAAACTCAAGAGTAAATAATTTTTAATTTTTAGTTTCAGATTCTTAAATTTTTAAAATAATATTTTTACATTTGCAAACCAATTTGGGGGGAGTTGCGGAAATATCTGAATATAAAGCAGTTTGGTGAATTGTGCCGGATTTTAGTGTTAATGAGATGTTAATCCGGGAGTATTTTTTTTGGTATAAATGTACTGAAATATAAAGAGGTTGTGAATAAGCCCTTTAATTTTGATAAAATTTTGTAATTTTGCACCGCGTTTTTTACCGGGGTGACTATGCGGGAGTAGCTCAGTCGACAGAGCATTAGCCTTCCAAGCTAAGGGTCGCGGGTTTGAATCCCGTCTCCCGCTCAGATAAATTGGTTTAACATTAATATTAAGACAGGATGCTGTGTATTTATAACGGGGATATCATTATCGCCGGAGTAGCTCAGGGGTAGAGCGCATCCTTGGTAAGGATGAGGTCACGAGTTCAATTCTCGTCTTCGGCTCAATTAATATTAGATAATAATTAAAATTTAGGAGTTATGGCTAAACAAACATTTGTAAGGGACAAAGATCATGTCAATATAGGTACTATTGGCCATGTTGACCATGGAAAAACCACCCTCACTGCAGCTATTACAATGGTATTGGCCAAAAAGGGTTTGTCCGAGATCAAATCATTTGATGCAATTGATAATGCCCCTGAAGAAAAGGAAAGAGGTATTACAATTAACACGGCTCATGTTGAATATCAGACTGCTAAGCGTCACTATGCTCACGTTGATTGTCCTGGGCATGCTGACTATGTTAAGAACATGGTTACCGGTGCAGCCCAGATGGATGGTGCAATTATTGTAGTTGCTGCTACTGATGGTCCCATGCCTCAAACCCGTGAACATATACTGCTTGCCCGTCAGGTAAATGTACCTAAAGTAGTTGTTTTCATGAATAAAGTTGATATGGTAGACGATGAAGAGCTATTGGAGCTTGTGGAAATGGAAATCAGGGAATTGCTTGATTTTTATGAATTCGACGGAGATAATACACCGGTAATCCGCGGATCAGCCTTAGGTGCAATGCACGGGGAAGCTGAATGGGAAGAAAAAGTAATGGAATTGATGGATGCCGTTGATGAGTGGATTCCCGTTCCAATGCGCGAGAAGGATAAACCTTTCCTCATGCCTGTAGAGGATATTTTCTCCATTACAGGTCGCGGCACAGTTGCAACCGGACGTATTGAAACAGGTATTGTTCATACAGGTGATGAACTTGAGATTATTGGTCTGGGGGCTGAAGGACGTAAAACTGTATGTACCGGAGTTGAAATGTTCCGCAAAATTCTGGATGAAGGACAGGCTGGAGACAATGTAGGCTTGCTTTTACGTGGTGTTGATAAAAAAGAAATTAAAAGAGGCCAGATTCTGGCTAAACCGGGATCAATAACTCCTCATACTAAATTTAAGGCTGAGGTATATGTGTTGAAAAAGGAAGAAGGCGGACGCCACACTCCTTTTCATAATAAATATCGTCCACAGTTTTACCTGCGTACACTTGATGTAACAGGAGAGATACATTTACCTGAAGGACGTGAGATGGTAATGCCGGGCGACAATGTAACCATTGAAGTTGAATTGATCTATCCGGTTGCCCTGAATGTCGGACTACGCTTTGCTATACGTGAAGGCGGCCGTACCGTCGGTGCAGGCCAGGTAACAGAAATTATCGAATAATCTAATAGATTAATTAATACTAAAAAGAAGCTGTCCATAAGTTGCGTATAATAAAACAGGTTAATAAAATATATTTTGGTTTTGGGTAGCTTCTTCTACGGAAGGGCTCATAAAGAGGGAGTATGTTATTTGCAAGTTCGAGTCTTGCCTTCCGTACAAATATACAGAATCGGGCGGAGGCACCCGGAGAATGATAATTTGGTCAGGCAATAGTATTATTTCCTGATCTGCGGATCAGTGAAAAACAATAACGATAAGTTAAAATGAAGATAAAAGTATATTTGCAAGAGGCTTATGATGAACTTGTACACAAGGTCACGTGGCCTACTTGGAAAGAATTGCAAAACAGTGCTTTAGTTGTAATGGTTGCTTCCTTTATTATATCACTCTTAATTTTTGTTATGGACCTGTCGTTCAGGAACATAATGAGTTTTATTTATAAATTGTTTTATTAACAGAAACTCTTAGGTCAGAATGAGCGAAAATATAAAAAAATGGTATGTTCTTCGTGCAATTGGAGGTAAGGAGAAGAAAGTTAAAGAATATATCGATAATCAAATCGCTAATGGTGAACTAAAGGGTTTGGTGGAGCAGGTTCTGATCCCTATGGAAAAAGTCTATCAGATTCGAAATGGTAAGAAGATAAGCAAGGAGCGTAGTTTTTTCCCGGGATATATCCTTATTGAAGCCTCACTGGTTGGAGAAGTGGAGCATATACTACGAAATGTTCCGAATGTTATAGGGTTCCTTGGCGACACTAAGGGTGGAAACCCTGTACCTATGAGGCAGTACGAAGTGAACAGGATATTAGGAAGGGTGGACGAACTTGCTGAAACGGATGAAGAATTGAATATTCCTTTTGTTGTGGGAGAAACCGTAAAAGTAATCGACGGACCATTTAACGGCTTTAACGGAACCATTGAGGAAATCAATGAAGAGAAGAAAAAGCTTCAGGTTATGGTGAAGATATTCGGACGGAAAACTCCTTTGGAGCTTAGTTTTATGCAAGTAGAGAAGGAATAGTAACGAGTTAATTTTTTGTTATGGCAAAAGAAGTTGCTGGATTAATTAAATTACAGATTAAAGGCGGATCTGCGAATCCCTCACCACCTGTAGGCCCGGCATTAGGTGCCAAGGGGGTTAATATAATGCAGTTTTGCAAGCAGTTTAACAGCCGGACGCAGGATCAGGCAGGTAAATTGCTACCCGTAATTATTACTGTTTATAGTGATAAATCTTTTGATTTCATTATAAAAAAACCTCCCGTGGCCGTTCAACTGATTGAGGCAGGAAAAGTAAATAAAGGTTCTTCTGAACCCCATGTTAGTAAAGTGGCGTCTGTAACCTGGGAGCAGGTAAAAAAGATAGCCGAGGGTAAAATGTCTGACCTGAATTGTTTTACTGTTGAATCAGCAATGAAAATGGTGGCTGGAACCGCAAGAAGTATGGGTATTACCGTTAAGGGTAATTCACCATTTAATAATTAAATAATATTTTTTAAGATGGGCAGAATTACGAAAAACAGAAAGGCTTCTCTGGGAAAAATGGAAAGAGGGAGATCTTATTCGATTGAGGAAGCTTCGGAGCTGGTGAAAGATATTACAAATACCAAATTCGATGCATCAGTTGATTTAGATGTCCGGCTGGGAGTTGATCCAAGAAAAGCTAACCAGATGGTAAGAGGCGTAGTTTCGTTACCCCATGGAACTGGAAAAGAGGTTCGGGTTTTAGCTTTAGTTACTCCTGAGAAGGAGGACGAGGCAAAAGAGGCCGGAGCCGATTTTGTGGGTTTGGATGAATATATTGAGAAGATAAAGGGAGGATGGACTGATATTGATGTAGTTATTACCATGCCGCTGGTTATGGGAAAAGTTGGCCAGTTAGGCCGGGTATTAGGTCCCAGGGGATTAATGCCTAATCCTAAAAGCGGCACTGTAACTATGGATATTTATAAAGCTGTAAAAGAAGTCAAACAAGGTAAAATTGATTTTAAAGTCGATAAATTTGGAATTGTTCATACTTCAATTGGCAAAGTATCTTTTTCTCCTGAAAAAATTAAGGAGAATGCAATAGAGTTTATTCATACTATCTTAAAATTGAAACCAACTGCTTCGAAAGGTACTTATATTCGAAGCATTTATCTTTCCAGTACTATGAGCCCTGGTATTAAAGTTGAACCAAAGTCAGTTGCTGACTAAAAACAGAGTAAAAATGAAAAGTGCTGAAAAGCAAATTATTATTAATAATTTAAAAGAAAAAGTTGATACGTACAACCATTTTTACCTGGCTGACATTAGTGGTTTAAACGCTGCTGATACCAGTGATTTAAGAAGATTATGCTTTAAAAAGGACGTAAAACTGGTTGTTGTTAAGAATACTTTTTTTCGTAAAGCACTCGAAGATTCAAATAAGAATCTGGAAGAGCTTTATGATGCACTGAAGGGAAATACATCGGTAATGTTTACTGAAACAGGCAATGTACCTGCAAAACTGATAAAAGAATTCAGAAAAAAGCATGACAAGCCTGTATTAAAGGCTGCTTTTGTTGAAGAATCAGTTTATTTCGGGGAAGATCAGCTCGAAGCACTCGTAGCTGTAAAATCTAAAAATGAACTTATTGCAGATGTCATATCCCTGTTAAATGCACCAATGAAAATGTTGCTTTCGCAATTAGAAAGTAGTGGAAATATATTACATGGTGTTCTTGAGACACTTAAAGAGAAAGAATAATTTTTTAGAAATAATTTTTTAAAACAAATAGAAATGGCAGATTTAAAACAGCTTGCAGAGGAGTTGGTTAACTTAACTGTTAAAGACGTTAATGAATTAGCTGATATTCTTAAGGAAAAATACGGAATAGAACCGGCCGCTGCCGCAGTTGCAGTTGCAGGACCGGCAGCCGGTGGCGACGATGACGAAGCTGCTGAGGAACAAACAGAGTTTGATGTGGTACTTAAAGCGCCGGGCCAATCTAAACTGGCAGTGGTTAAACTTGTAAAAGAATTAACGGGTCTTGGTCTTAAAGAGGCTAAAGCCCTTGTTGATGAAGCTCCGAAAGCAGTTAAAGAAAAAGTTTCCAAGGAAGAGGCAGAGTCTCTTAAAAGTCAGTTGGAAGAAGCCGGAGCTGAAGTTGAAGTTAAATAAATGCAATTAAACCTTTTCAAAAGGTTGTTTGGTTTAGAATCCTGAATAAAAGGATTCTAAACCTTTTTGTGTATTTATATTTTATTTAATTAACTTGTATAAATACATGTTAGATATAATAAAAAACGAAAGAATTAATTTTTCCTCAACACAAACCAGGTTTGATTATCCTGATTTTCTGGAAGTACAAGTAAGATCATTCAAGGATTTTTTTCAGTTAAATACAACACCTGAGCAGAGGAAAGAGGAGGGATTACACCGTGTGTTTGATGAGAATTTTCCGATAACCGATACCCGGAATAATTTTGTGCTGGAATTTATCGACTATCAGGTTGATCCGCCCCGGTATTCTATTTACGAATGTATAGAGCGCGGATTGACTTATAGTGTGCCTGTAAAGGCTAAGTTGAAGCTTTATTGTACTGATCCCGAACATGAGGATTTTGATACGGTAGTGCAGGATGTTTATCTGGGCACGGTTCCATATATGACCGAAAGGGGTACTTTTATTATTAATGGAGCTGAGAGGGTAATTGTTTCGCAATTACACAGGTCTCCGGGTGTGTTTTTCGGGCAAAGTTTACATGCTAATGGTACTAAACTGTATTCAGCCCGTATTATTCCTTTTAAAGGATCCTGGATCGAATTTGCTACGGATATTAACAGTGTAATGTTTGCTTATATCGACAGGAAAAAGAAATTGCCTGTTACTACCCTTTTACGGGCAATTGGGTATGAAAGTGATAAAGATATCCTTGAAATATTCAGTCTGGCTGATGAAGTAAAAGTTACAAAGGCAGGGTTGAAAAAAATTATTGGAAGACGCCTCGCAGCGCGTGTATTGAGATCATGGGTTGAAGATTTTGTGGATGAGGATACGGGAGAAGTTGTTTCTATGGAAAGGAATGAAGTTATAATAGACCGTGAAACAGAACTTGATGAGGATCATATTGAGGATATACTTGAATCGGGTGTCAAGACTATTTTGCTTCATAAAGATGATCAGAGACAGCAGGATTTCGCAATAATTTACAATACATTACAAAAAGATCCTTGTAATTCTGAAAAGGAAGCTGTTCTTCATATCTACCGGCAATTACGTAATGCCGAGCCGCCGGATGAAGCTACAGCAAGGGATGTAATTGATAAATTGTTTTTTTCCGATAAACGTTATGATCTGGGGGAAGTTGGAAGATACAGGATCAATAAAAAATTGGGGATTAATGTTGATTCCGATAATCGTGTGCTGACGAGAGAGGATATAATTGAAATAATCCGATATCTCATTCAGTTGGTAAATTCAAAGACAGACGTTGATGATATAGATCATTTGAGCAACCGACGTGTCCGCACTGTAGGTGAGCAAATGTACAATCAGTTTGGCATTGGATTGGCCCGTATGGCACGGACTATCAGGGAAAGAATGAATGTTCGGGATAATGAGGTATTTACTCCTATAGACCTGATAAATTCAAAGACCCTTTCCTCGGTAATAAATTCCTTTTTTGGAACTAATGCATTATCACAGTTTATGGATCAGACCAATCCGTTGGCTGAAATGACGCATAAACGGCGTATGTCAGCCCTTGGTCCGGGTGGTTTATCGAGAGAAAGAGCAGGATTTGAAGTACGTGACGTACACTATACGCACTACGGAAGGTTATGTCCTATTGAAACCCCTGAAGGTCCTAATATCGGACTTATATCGTCATTATGTGTATTTGCAAAAATAACCGATTTGGGATTTATAGCCACACCTTATCGTAAAGTGGAAAACGGGAAGGTTGATCTTTCGGATGAAGGTTCTGTATATCTTACTGCCGAGGAGGAAGAAGGCAGGGTTATTGCCCAGGCTAATGCTCCTATCAGTGCTGATGGATTTTTTATGAATCAAAGGGTAAAATCAAGATTAGACGGAGATTATCCTTTGGCAGAAAAAGAGGATGTGGACCTTATGGATGTTGGGCCAAACCAGATTGCCTCGGTAGCTGCATCATTGATATCGTTCCTTGAACATGATGATGCCAACCGTGCACTGATGGGTTCAAATATGATGAGACAGGCAGTTCCGCTACTCAGGCCGGAAACGCCTATTGTAGGGACAGGACTGGAAGCCAGGGCTGCCTCTGATTCAAGGGTTATGGTAAAAGCGGATTTTGACGGTATTGTTGAGTACGTTGATGCAACCCAGATTATTGTCCGTTACGATGTTACTGACGATGACCTTTTTGTAAGTTTTGATCCGGAAGTTGTTACTTATGAACTTTCCAAATATGCAAAAACCAATCAGGGTACTACTGTAGATCTTAAGCCTATTGTTTCCAAAGGGGATAGAATTAAAAAAGGACAGATACTTACACAGGGGTACGCAACTGAAAAGGGAGAACTTGCACTGGGTCGTAACCTTATGGTTGCTTTCATGCCATGGCAGGGATATAACTATGAAGATGCAATAGTAGTATCCGAGCGGATTGTCAGGGATGATGTTTTCACCTCTGTACATATTGACGAGTACAGTCTGGAAGTCAGGGATACAAAACGCGGACTTGAAGAATTTACATCCGACATCCCTAATGTAAGTGAAGAAGCCACTAAGAATCTTGATGAGAATGGGTTGATACGTATTGGCGCTGATGTTAAACCGGGTGACATTCTTATAGGGAAAATTACTCCTAAAGGTGAATCGGATCCCTCGCCAGAAGAAAAATTGTTACGAGCTATTTTTGGTGATAAGGCAGGGGATGTAAAAGACGCTTCTTTGAAAGCAACTCCATCTTTATCGGGGATTGTTATTGATAAAAAATTATTCTCTCGTATTAGCAAAGAGAAAAAGGCCAGGACTGCAACCAAGATTCTCCTCGATCGGATTGATGAGAATTTCAACCGGCAGGTAAATGCTTTTCATGGCAAATTGGAGGAAAAATTATTTACCATGGTTAACGGCAAGACCTCCCAGGGTGTAAAAGATTATTACGGTACAGAGTTGATACCCAAAGGATCTAAATTCACTCTTAAGCAACTACAAGATATTGATTACCTGACTGTCAATCCGGCAAAATGGACTACAGACAAGCATAAAAATGATTTGATTTTCAGGATTATCAATAATTATATAATGAAATATAAGGAGGCAGAGGCAGTTGCACGGCGCGAAAGATATAATGTCACTATTGGTGATGAGCTCCCTCCGGGGATCATTCAGCTGGCAAAAATTTTTATAGCCAAGAAGCGTAAGCTGCAGATTGGAGATAAGTTGGCGGGACGGCATGGAAATAAAGGTATTGTTTCGCGTGTGGTAAGGCAGGAAGATATGCCGTTTTTGGCGGACGGAACACCTGTTGATATTGTTCTCAATCCTCTTGGTGTACCGTCGAGAATGAACCTCGGACAGATTTATGAAACTGTTTTAGGTTGGGCAGGAAATGAATTAGGGTTAAAGTTTTCCACTCCTATTTTTGATGGTGCAAGCCTGGAACAGATTACCGAATATACCGATAAAGCTGGAATACCGAGGTTTGGTAGAACTATTTTGTACGACGGAGAAACAGGTGAGCCCTTTGATCAGCATGCTACTGTTGGCATTATTTATATGATGAAACTGGGGCATATGGTGGAAGATAAAATGCATGCCCGCTCTATTGGCCCTTATTCGTTGATTACACAACAACCATTAGGTGGAAAAGCACAGTTTGGCGGTCAGCGTTTTGGTGAAATGGAAGTATGGGCGCTTGAAGCATTTGGTGCATCACATATACTCCAGGAAATACTGACTGTGAAGTCTGATGATGTATTGGGACGTGCTAAGGCATATGAGACAATAGTTAAAGGTGAGCCTATGCCTCAGCCGGGTATCCCCGAATCACTTAATGTATTGTTGCATGAATTGAGAGGTCTTGGCCTCAGTATAAGGATGGAATGATAATCCGGGAAATCCGGGAAATGTATTCGGTTTAATGAATATTTTTTAGAATTATGGCATTCAGAAAAGAAAATAAGGCAAAAGGTGGTTTCTCAAAGATATCAATAAGCCTTTCTTCACCGGAAGAAATTCTTGAAAGGTCTTATGGCGAAGTATTGAAACCCGAAACAATAAATTACAGGACCTATAAACCAGAGCGAGATGGATTGTTTTGCGAACGTATTTTTGGCCCTGTTAAGGACTACGAGTGTCATTGTGGTAAGTATAAACGGATCAGGTACAAAGGAATAGTATGCGACCGATGTGGTGTAGAAGTCACCGAAAAAAAAGTCCGCCGCGAAAGAATGGGACATATTGCATTGGTTGTGCCGGTAGCTCATATATGGTATTTCCGTTCTTTACCCAATAAAATTGGCTATCTGCTCGGATTGCCAACAAAAAAGCTGGATTCTATTATATATTACGAACGTTATGTTGTAATAAATCCGGGAGTTAAAGAAGCTGATGGTATTAAACTACTTGATTTTTTGACCGAGGAGGAATATCTTGATATATTGGATACTCTTCCAAAAGATAATGCTCTTTTGGATGATGACGATCCTAACAAGTTTATAGCAAGGATGGGCGCTGAAGCGTTATATCAGATACTTACAAGGTTAGATCTTGATGACTTGTCATATACATTGAGGCATAAAGCAAATACTGAGACTTCCCAGCAAAGAAAAAATGAAGCTTTAAAACGGCTTCAGGTGGTTGAAGCATTCAGAGCCAGCAAAAGCCTTAACCGACCAGAATGGATGATTGTACGTGTGGTGCCGGTAATACCTCCCGATCTTAGGCCTTTGGTGCCTTTGGATGGAGGACGTTTTGCTACATCCGACCTGAACGATCTTTACCGCAGGGTCATTATAAGGAATAATCGTTTAAAAAGGTTGATAGAGATTAAAGCTCCTGAAGTTATCTTAAGGAATGAGAAGAGGATGCTGCAGGAGGCTGTGGATTCATTATTCGATAATTCAAGGAAATCAAACGCTGTTAAAACAGAAAATAACAGAGCGTTGAAATCCCTTTCCGACAGTTTGAAAGGAAAGCAGGGCCGTTTCCGGCAAAACCTTTTGGGTAAGCGTGTTGATTATTCAGCACGGTCTGTAATAGTGGTAGGACCTAAATTAAAGATACATGAATGTGGTCTGCCAAAAGATATGGCTGCTGAGTTGTATAAACCTTTTATCATCCGCAAACTCATAGAAAGGGGAATTGTAAAAACTGTTAAATCGGCTAAGAAGATTGTAGACCGTAAGGATCCTGTAGTATGGGAGATACTTGAAAATGTTTTAAAAGGTCACCCTGTTATGTTAAACCGGGCGCCAACACTTCACAGACTTTCTATACAGGCATTTCAGCCGGTAATGATAGAGGGGAAGGCTATTCAATTGCATCCTCTTGTATGTACTGGATTTAATGCCGATTTCGATGGTGATCAGATGGCTGTTCATCTTCCACTTGGCAATGCTGCAATTTTGGAAGCCCAATTGTTAATGCTCTCTTCTCATAATTTATTGAATCCCGCTAATGGCGCTCCCATACAAGTACCTTCACAGGATATGGTTCTTGGTTTGTATTATATAACCAAGCCAAGAAAAGGCTCGAAAGGTGAAGGTATGACATTTTATTCACCGGAAGAGGTAATGATAGCTTATTCTGAAAAAGCAATAGGTCTGCATTCGATAATTAAAGTTAAAGTAGAAGATGTTGATGAAGACGGTGAATATTTTAAACATATAATTGAGACTACAGTAGGGCGTATATTATTTAATGAATACGTTCCCCGCAAAGTCGGATACATCAATCAACTCCTTACAAAGAAATCGCTACGAACCATTATTTCTGATGTTTTCAAAAAATGTGGTAATGCTGAGACCGTTCATTTTCTTGATGCCATTAAAGACCTAGGTTATCATATGGCTTACAGGGGAGGATTATCCTTTAATCTGGATGATGTTATTATACCTTCTGATAAAGAAACGATTGTTGATAATGGTTATAATGAAGTCGACGAGGTTGTTTCCAATTATAATATGGGATTCATTACGAACAACGAACGCTATAATCAGGTAATTGATATATGGACACATGCCAATTCAAAGCTCACACAATCTGTAATGCAGACATTAAGTGCAGACAAGCAGGGATTTAATTCAATTTATATGATGCTTGATTCAGGAGCACGGGGATCGAAGGAGCAAATAAGGCAGTTATGTGGGATGAGAGGATTGATGGCTAAGCCTCAAAAATCCGGATCTACAGGTTCCCAGATCATTGAAAACCCTATTTTGGCAAATTTCAAGGAGGGACTTTCGGTACTGGAATACTTTATTTCAACCCATGGAGCCCGTAAAGGTCTTGCTGATACTGCACTTAAAACTGCTGATGCTGGTTACCTGACCCGTCGTTTGGTTGATGTTTCACAGGATGTTATCGTTTCTGAAGAAGACTGTGGGACTCTACGTGGCATCGTGGCCACAGCCATTAAAAATAATGAAGAAGTTGTGGCTTCCTTATATGACCGTATAATTGGCCGGACTTCTGTTCATGATATTTATCATCCTTTGAATGGTGAACTGATAGTCAAAGCAGGTGATGAGATAACCGAGAAAATTGCCATGAAAATCGAAGAATCACCGATTGAGAGTGTTGAAATTCGGTCGGTACTTACTTGTGAATCAAAATCAGGTGTTTGTTCGAAATGTTACGGTAGGAATTTGGCAACAGGCGATATGGCTCAAAAAGGAGAGGCTGTAGGAGTTATTGCAGCACAGTCTATTGGTGAGCCGGGAACTCAATTGACACTTCGTACTTTTCATGTAGGTGGTATTGCGGGAAATATCTCGGCGCAATCTATGATTGAAGCAAAGTATGATGGGATTGTCGAGATAGAAGAATTACGCAGTGTAGAGTATAGTGAGGATGGGAATATGTCTGATATTGTTGTCAGCCGGCTTGCAGAGCTCAAGATAGTTGATAAAAATACGAAGATTCCTTTGTCAACACATTCACTGCCATACGGATCAAAATTATATGTAAAAAATGGTGATGAGATCAGAAAAGGTAAATTGATATGTGAGTGGGATCCTTTTAACGGAGTTATTATAACCGAGTTTGACGGAAAAATTGAATTTGAGAATCTTATTGATGGTATTACTTACAGGGAGGAATCTGATGAACAGACCGGTTACAGCGAAAAGGTCATCATTGAGACAAGGGATAAAACGAAGAATCCTACTTTGAAGATCATGGATAACGGGCAATCTATGATACGTTCATATAACTTGCCGGTAGGTGGACATATTGCTGTTTCTAAAGGACAGCAAGTGAAGGCCGGTACGGTATTGGTAAAAATACCAAGAGCTGCCGGTAAAGCTGGTGATATCACCGGCGGTCTTCCCCGTGTAACAGAGTTGTTCGAAGCCCGTAACCCGTCAAATCCGGCTGTTGTTTCCGAGATTGACGGAGAAGTATCACTGGGGAAAATAAAAAGAGGTAACCGCGAAATAATTATTACGTCTAAAACCGATAATGTAAAAAAATATTTGGTGCCTCTGTCTAAGCAGATACTTGTTCAGGAAAATGATTATATAAGGGCAGGAACTCCATTATCAGACGGAGCAACCACTCCTTCCGATATTCTTGCCATTAAAGGACCTACGGCTGTTCAGGAATATATTCTTACTGAGGTACAGGATGTTTATCGTATGCAGGGAGTAAAAATCAATGATAAACACTTTGAGGTTATTATCCGTCAGATGATGCGGAAGGTGGAAATTGAAGATCCCGGCGACACTCGTTTCCTCGAAAAGCAGGTGGTTGATAAAAATGAATTTATTTCGGAGAACGACTGGATATGGAATAAGAAAGTGGTTATTGATCCGGGAGATGCTGAAGGCTTTAAAGCCGGACAGATCGTCTCTGCCCGTAGGCTGAGGGATGAGAATTCACAACTTAGAAGGAAAGATAAAAAGTTGGTGGAATCCAGAGATGCTATTCCTGCAACATCAAGTCAGATATTGCAAGGTATTACCAAGGCAGCACTTCAAACAAGAAGTTGGTTGTCAGCCGCCTCCTTCCAGGAAACAACAAAGGTCCTTAATGAGGCAGCCATAAATGGTAAAATGGATTATCTTGACGGGCTAAAAGAAAATGTAATATGTGGACATTTGATTCCGGCCGGCACCGGTTTGAAAGAATACAAAAATCTGATTGTCGGTTCCAAGGAAGAGTATGACAGGTTAATTGAAATGAAAAAGAACACTTAAATGTTAAGTTATGGACGAAAAAAAACAAAAGCAACAACAGCTTAATATAGAGTTGAATGAGGAGGTAGCACAGGGGATTTATTCCAATCTGGCAGTAATTACACATTCAAGTTCTGAATTTGTGCTTGATTTTGTCCGTATTATGCCGGGTATTCCAAAAGCAAATGTTAAATCCCGGATCATATTATCTCCTGAACATGCAAAACGTCTGCTTCTTGCTCTTCAGGATAATATTAAGAAGTTTGAATCCGTTCATGGTCCAATTAAAGATATTAAGCCCGGTTCGGATCCGTCAAGGACACCGCTTAATTTTGGTGGTCCTACTGCACAGGCTTAAAAAATCTGAAAATATAAAATGTAAAACAGAAAGATTCCGTCTTTATTGAGAAGAAGGAATCCTTCTTTGCCTTTATATTAGTATAGGCCTTCTACAGAAAGATATCTTTCGCCATGATCATATGCAAAGGTTAATATGCGGGAGTGCAGGGGTAACTCCTTTATTTTTTTTGCCACTGCTGCAAGTGAAGCGCCGGAAGAAATACCCAAAAAAAGTCCCTCTGATTTTGCTGCCTTTCTTGCATATTCGAAGGCTTCCTCGTTTGTGACGGTTATAGTCCCGTCCAGTAACTCTGTTTTGAGATTTTCCGGTATAAATCCCGCGCCGATACCCTGTATTTTATGAGGACCGGATTTTCCTCCGCCTATTACTGCACTTTCTTTTGGTTCTACCGCAAATACCTGCAGGTTGGGGTATTCCCCTTTTAATGTTTCAGCTAAACCGCTTATATGGCCACCTGTTCCTACGCCTGTTATAAGGAAATCAATGCCTTCAGGGAAATCATTAATTATCTCCCGGGCTGTCTTTATTCTGTGAGCATTAATATTCGATTTATTCGAAAACTGAAAGGGTATCCATGAATCAGCTATTTCTGCAGCTAATTCTTCAGCTTTGGCAATAGAACCTTTCATCCCTTTTTCTTTTGGTGTGAGTTCTAAATGAGCTCCTAGTGCAAGGAGTACCTTACGGCGTTCGACTGACATTGATTCAGGCATTGTGAGTATTAGTCTGTAACCTTTGACTGCTGCAACCAGGGCAAGCCCGATACCTGTATTTCCGGATGTAGGTTCAATAATAACAGAGCCCAGTTTTATGATGCCCCGATTTTCGGCATCTTCCACCATTGACAAGGCAATTCGGTCTTTAATACTGCCGCCCGGATTTGTCTTTTCGATCTTTATCCACACCTCGTAATCTGGAGGATAAAGGCGGTTAATTCTAACATGAGGAGTATTTCCTATGGTTTCTAAAATATTATTTGCTTTCATAATCCGAAAAATTTATCTCATAATCTGAAAGTTTACTGAAGGATTACTGAAGGATTAATTATTATATCTCAACCACTTTATAAGCTCTTTGAAAGTTACTTTTTTCCCGTACATTAAAAGCCCTGTTCTATATATTTTTGCAGCTATCCATATTGCACCAACTGTGGCGATAATTAGCAGAAACATTGAGAGCAGTATTTCCCATGTTGGAACACCGTAAGGGATACGTGCAAGCATAGCTACCGGTGAGGTGAAAGGGATAATTGAACCCCAGAAAGCAATTGGACCTTCAGGATTTCTGGCAATAGGGAATAACAGCATAATTGAAATGATAAGAGGAAAGGTTATTGGGAAAACCATTTGTTGTGAATCTTCGTCGTTATCGACTGCTGCGCCGACTGCTCCGAGTAGGGAGCTGTACATAAGATAGCCACCGAGAAAATAGAAAATAAAAGAAAAGATTATAAGTCCCAGATTCAGATTACCAATTATTTCCAACACTGCTGATATTTCATTTTGACTTGCTGCTGATGTAATTTGAGCATTCATGGATTGCTGATTGTTAATAATTGTTTCTCCCATTTGCCGGGCATTTTCCGGTGAGATAAAGCTTTGTCCGAAAGTTAATAGTATAAATACTACAATTACCCAAATAGATACCTGTGTTAGCCCTACGAGTGCCGTACCGATAATTTTTCCGGCCATCAACTGAAAAGGTTTGACAGATGATATAATAACTTCAACAATCCTGTTTTGTTTTTCTTCCATCACACTTCGCATAACCATAGAACCGTACATGAAAACGAAAAAATAAATAATGAATCCCATAACATAGCTTGCAATAAATGCAGCCTCAGAGGAACTTTTCTTTGTTTCTCCGGTTTCTGAAATTTTCAGGGTATTTAATTTCACTGAAGTACTGGTAGCAGTAAGACGTTTCTCAAGGTCAGGCATACCGGTTTCTGAAATTATTTTCTGACGTTTATCGTTTTCAATGATACGGCTTAGTTTCCGTTCAACTTGTTCAATAACTTCAAATGGAACCTGTTTTTTTGAAATTATCTGTGCTGTGCTTGAAGAATAAATATTTCCGGGTATATGCAGCAGAGTATAAAATTCGCTTTCCCCCAGTTGGTCTTTTAAATTTTTAAATTTTTCTTCATCAATAAAGTGATACTTAGTATAACCCTCTTCTTCAAGTTTTCCTAAAAAGATATTTGATTCATCATAGACTGCTATGGTACGTTCCTGTTTATCATCATGAAGTGATAAGAATATTATCAAAGCAAACATACCGATAAAAAGTAGCGGAACCAGTAAGGTAAGAATAATGAATGATTTTTTCTTTACCCGTTTTAAGTATTCCTGTTTTAGAATAAGTAATGTTTTATTCATTTCCTGTTATTTTATTGTTTATCCTCCTGCACTGCCTTAATAAAAACATCATTCATACCGGGAATGATCTCATTGAATGCCAGAATTTCTGCTGGCCCCATTATTTCACTGATAAGTTGATTATTTGATCCATTTCCCGGATACTGTATAAGAATCCGGTTACTCTTTTTACCTTCTGTGTGTTCAAGGATTTTATATTTATTTCCGAGGTTTTTTTCAACCTCATTAAAATCACCTTTGTAGTTAATTTCGAAAATGTTCGATTTATATTGTTCACGTATCTCATCTGTGGGTCCATCAACAATTTTAACCGATTTATTAATAAGGGCAATATGATCACAAAGTTCTTCTACCGAGCCCATATTATGTGTTGAGAAAATAATAGTTGCGCCTTCGTCACGCAATTTTAAAATTTCTTGTTTTAAAAGATTGGTATTTATAGGATCAAAACCGCTGAAAGGTTCATCGAATATTAGAAGTTTGGGTTTATGAACCACTGTTGTTATGAACTGTATTTTTTGTTGCATTCCTTTCGAAAGCTCCTCTATTTTTTTATTCCACCAGTCCGTAATTTCAAATTTAGAGAACCATATTTTAAGATTCTTAACAGCATCATGCCGTGACATGCCTTTAAGTTGAGCCAGGTAAACGGATTGCTCCCCGACTTTCATTTTTTTATAAAGACCTCTTTCCTCGGGCAGATATCCTATTTGTGAAACATCCGAAGCTTTCATTTTACGGCCCTCCATGAATATTTGACCTGTGTCGGGTGCAGTGATCTGATTTACAATGCGAAGCAGCGTGGTTTTCCCCGCCCCGTTGGGTCCAAGCAGTCCGAAAATGCTTTGCTTTTTTACCGAAATGCTGACATCAGATAAAGCCTTTGTTGTGCTGAATACTTTAGTTACATTATTAGCATTGAAGAATTCCATTATAATTAATTTATATCGCAACCTTAAAATTTAAAATTAAAATCTATTACAATTTTATCTTACACGCCACTATTGGAATGCTCATTTTATCTCATTATTATTGTTTATTTTAATGGTATGAGATAGAACTCGTGATTTATAATAATAGTTAGCTATCTAAATCAGAGTTTCAATTTTATATGGGGTCTGGTTCCTCCTTGTTGAGATTTTCAGTTAACTTGCGAACAAGCTTCATGTTATCAAAAAATTCTTTAGCAATTACCCTTATTATAGTATAAGTTGGAATTGCCAGGAACATCCCTATTATTCCCGCCATACTTCCTGCAGCCATGATAACTAAAAATATTTCAAGGGGATGGGCTTTGACACTACTGGAGTATATAAGAGGCTGAAAAAGAACGTTATCTATAATTTGTACTGATAGAAATACGGCCGCCATCAGAGCAAGCAGTGGCAATGTAAAGCTCATAAAATCGGCATTGATGTTAACGGCAGCCCCGATAAGCAATCCGACCCCTGCCCCCATCCATGGTCCGAGATAAGGAATTACATTAAATAATCCGCAGAAAAATCCAATTATAACAGCATGATTAAATTCAAGACCGACAATTGACAGACCAAGCGCATCCAGCATCATGACCATGAAAACCTCGAGGATCAGGCCTATGAAGTAGCGGCGCAGCAAATAGGAGATGGAATCCAGAATATGTGAAACTTTTTTTTCTAATTCAGACGGAACAATAAGCAATATTCCTTCGCGAAACATATTTTTTTCCTTTAAAAAAAAGAAAGTAATGAAAGATATTGCAAAAATGGCAATAAGAAATTCACCGATAGTGCCTGCAACATCTGCAAGAATGTCAGGCAGTCGTGAAAAATTAATTTTTGCACTAAGTTGTTCAATCAATAAATCCGGTAACGGGCGGTTTTCCACCTCCAGTGGTTCGTTACCCGACAGCTGTAGGAATCTTGTAAGGGGATTTTCAATTGATTGCAAAACAGCTTCGATATCGATTTGTGAAAGAGTCTCAAGTTCACTGATCAAAAGCGGAATAAGAAAACGGAAGAAAGAAAAAAACAAGACCCACAGTGTTACGAGGGCTATCAATGCTGCAATACTTTTCGGGAGATAAAATTTTTTAATATGGATAAGTGATAACCAATGTACAATTGGTCTGCCCAAAAAAGATAGAACAACTGAAATAAGTATGTAAGTAACAATTGCACTAAAATACCATAGCAAAAAAATAAGAAATACCGCTCCGGCTATTAGGAGTATATTTCTTGTTCTTCCTTTTAACTTAATCATTTGAATGAGTTATTATATTACACCGGCAGTAATGTCAAGGCTATCGTACCACAGAATGTGGTTTGTTCCTTTAATTATTTTTTGCCAGTTAGTGGAAAAATTTTATATTTTTCGCCCTCGTTCATAAATATATTCAAAACTATTAAAATTTTACGATTCCCTCGTAACTTATGCAAATTTTATAATTTTGGGCAATTACATAAATATCGTGAAAAAATATATACATACGGTTTCTGCTTTCCAGTTTTTTCACATAGCCAGGTATACGACACTTGTTCTTACAAGTGTTGTATTTGCTAAATCTGCTATTACGCAAGATGCCATAGGGGAATATGAAACTTTTATTTTTTTAGCTGGAGCAATCAGTTTTTTTTGGTTAAACGGTTTGTTAAAAGCCCTTTTACCCCTTTCTTCAGAAGATAGCGGGTCGGGAACTTGCCTTTTCAGTGCGTTTATTTTAATTTCCGCATTTAGCATTTTAGCTTCGCTGTTTCTTTATTCCTTTTATCCCCTTTTTTCGGAAATCTTGTTAAACGGGAAAAATATACCCGAATTGTTTTTGCTGATAGTTTATATTGTTTTTGGGGTTCCGGCAGGATTGACGGAATATTTTTATTTAATAAAAAAGAAGAGTAATGCATTAATCATTTATGCTATTATTTCTTTTTCGGTGCAATTTTTTTTGGTTGTTATTCCGGTAGTTTTAAGACATTCCGTAAAGCTCGCTATGACAGGGCTGGTCATTTCTTCTTTGTTTCGTTATATTTGGCTTTGGGTAGTTTTAATTAAAAATAATGAAATTCATTTTTCTTTTTCTTTTTTCAAAACTCATATTAAATTAGGAGCCCCTCTGATCGCTGCTACTTTTTTAAGCGGATCAGCACAATTTATAGACGGATTCATTGTCACTTCAAGGTATGATGAAAGTATTTTTGCAGTATTCAGGTATGGAGCAAGAGAATTACCTTTAGCAACATTACTGGCTAATGCTCTCAGCAATGCCCTTTTACCTGATTTCGGGAGAAAGGAAAATTTAAAGGCGAATCTTGAGGTATTAAAAAGGAATGTCTTAAAACTAATGCATCTTTTATTTCCTTTGTCTGCCATACTATTGATGATTTCCTATCCGCTTTTCCCAATAATATTCAATCCTGAGTTTAGTGAAAGCGCAACAATTTTTAATATTTATCTTCTTTTGATCATTAGTCGTTTGTTAATGCCTCAAACTATTCTGACCGGACTGAAATATACCAGGACAATAATGTATGCCTCTTTTTTCGAGTTAGTAATTAATATATCATTAAGTTTGTTTTTAGTCGGTATATTTGGAATTGTTGGAGTAGCTTATGCAACTGTACTTGCCTATTTGTCTGAAAAAGTATATCTGATAATTATTTTAAGGCGCAAACTGAATATACGGATATCTGAGTATCATCCTGTCAGGTATTATATATTTTATTCTATTATTGTTGTATTTGTTTTTATTATTGTTACATGTATTTGATTTTGTAATCACAATACTTTTTCACGGTGGAGTATTGATATAATAGACTTCCCCTGCTTCATACCGCGATGTTAGTCTTACCTTGTATCTTTGCGGTTTATGATTGAGGGTTGCCAGTGCTAGTTCGGGGGTATTGTTTTGAGCAGAGAGATGACTCAGAACACATCTTCTTTATTACCAATATAGTAGCAATTTCCGTTGCTACCTGAAGCAATTGCGCAGATTCCAAGCATTTCGATAATTATTAAAAATAGCTGCTCCCATCCCAGCAATGGGTACAAAGTTTTTCCTTTGGCAGTCCGATTGCCTCTACTAAATCGTTAAGATTTTGGTATTGAAGGCTTGTTAATCCAAGATTTTTCCTGATACGTTCTACCATTTTATTGTATTCTTCCGAATGCGGATCAGAATATTTTTTCATGTCTACATCCTCAGTACCTTCCAGTTGATTTATTGCTTTACGGGTTGCAAGTTCAATGGTTTTTCTTGATCGTGAGAAGTTAAGAAACGGGCATGGATAGATGAGAGGAGGACAGGCAATGCGCATGTGGACTTCCTTTATGCCTTCGCTGTATAAATCCCGTGTATTGTCTTTCAACTGAGTACCCCTTACAATGGAATCATCGAGAAAAACACCACGTTTACCTTTTATTATAGAAGGATTTGGAATTAATTTCATACGGGCAACTAGGTCACGGGTTACCTGGTTCTGTGGCATAAAGCTGCGGGGCCATGTAGGTGTATATTTTGCATAAGGACGCATATAAGGAATTCTGCGTTCGTTGCTGTAGCCTATGGCATGGCCCAATCCGGAGTCAGGAATCCCTGCAACGAAATCAGCTTCAACATTATCTTTTTTAGCGAGTGCCGCACCGCACCTGTAACGTGTTTCATCTACATTAATACCTTCATAGTAAGAGGGTGGGTAACCGTAATAGACCCATAAAAAAGCACAAATTTGCATTTTTGTTTTAGGCCTCAGTATTTGTTCATAGCCTTCGGGAGTAATTCTCATAATTTCTCCTGGTCCCAGGAATCTGTCAATTTCAAAACACAGATTAGCAAAAGAACAAGATTCTGAGGCAACAGCAAAGCCATCCCTGTTTTTACCAATGATAACCGGCGTGCGACCTAATTTGTCACGTACAGCAATTATCTCTTTTTCCGTAAGAATTAAAATAGAGCAGGAGCCTTGTATTTTATCGAAAACATTCTGGATACCCGTAACAAAATCTTCGGCATCTGCAATCAGCATTGCAACCAGTTCGGTTGGATTAACACTGCCCTGACTGGTTTCTGAAAAAGTACGGTGGTTCTTAAGAAAATTGTATTCGAGTTCTTCGGCATTTATAATTTTACTGACTGTTGCTATTGCAAATTTCCCCATATGTGAGTTTACGACTATGGGTTGGGCTTCTGTATCGCTTATAACACCAATGCCGGAATTACCTCTAAAATTAATAAGATCATTTTCGAATTTAGTACGAAAATAACCATCCTCGAGACTGTGTATAGCTCTTTGAAATCCGTCGCGCGAATTATAGAAAGTCATTCCCGCCCGTTTGGTGCCCAAATGTGAATGGTAATCGGTTCCATAGAAGACTTGAGAAACACTATTGATTTTCATTATCGTTCCAAAGAATCCGCTCATTTATTATGGTTTTATGATTTATTTTTGTCCTGATAAATTATGATTTTTCCATTTAAACGGCATCTTTTTGTTTATTTCTTTATTAACAAACTGTAAACAACCGTCAGCAGGGAAGTTTATTTTACAAGTTTCGAAATAATTTTGAATTCGGGAAGAGCAGATGAACGGGTTAATTCGAACAAGACGGATTCAGCAGAAGTCATTAAGATCTCTTCTTGTCTAAATCGTTCTTTTGCCAGCTCTTTACTTTCCGGTATTCGTGATGAAACACAGTCCATCACAACAACGGGATTCAGACCAGCATCTTTCAGATCAATTGCTGTTTGAAGTACACAAACATGTGTTTCGATACCACATATAATAATATTTTTTGCCTGTAGGTCATTTAATTTTTTTTTAAAATCATGGTTATCACAACAGCTAAATTCTCTTTTTTCGATAAAAGTGAAAGAAGGGATAACAGATTTTATCTCTTCTATGGTTTCGCCAAGTCCTTTTGTATATTGTTGTGTTACAAGCAATGGAAGTTGGAGTTCGGTTAAGCCCTGAATTAGTATTTTGCAGTTATCAAGTAGTTCATTTTTTTTATACATCACAGGAAAAAGTTTTTCCTGGATATCGATAATGAGGCCAAGAGTGTTTTGTTTTTTAATACGCATAATTGATAGTTATTTTTCCCGTTTTGTTGTTTTAGTATCAGAATTAATAGTTTGAAATTTTTTTGTTTTCAGACACTGATTCCGGGATTTATCACCCAGATAGCCTCCGTGATGACGCTTAGCGTAATCTTCACTTGTGAACTCTATCTTTGTCATCATTGCAACAACCAGAGCATCACCTATTACTGTCATAACTGTTGTAGAGGTGGTGGGGGTGAGACCGAGGGGGCATACTTCATCCGGATTTCCGGTAAAAATAAATGCATCAGCACATTTAGACAAGGCACTGTCCGGATTTCCCGAGATGACAATCAATGGCAGACCAGGGTATAAATTTTCAGCTAAATCTACCAATTCCAGTATTTCTCTGGTTTTACCGGAATTGGAAATAAGAAGGAGAATGTCGTTTTCCTGTATCACCCCCAAATCACCATGCTGTGAATCACTTGGATGTAAAAATACTGCCGGAGTACCGGTGGAACTAAATGTAGTAGCGATGTTCAGTGCAATTTGTCCTGCTTTACCCATTCCACTGGCCACTAACTTGCCTTTTTTTTTATGAACCTGTTTGTAAATGAGATTTATTGCGGTGTTAAAATCTTCCCGGACAGGAATATTCTCAATTGCATTAGCTTCCTGCTCAATGACTTTTCTAATCAGGTATTCCATTAACTCAAAAATTTTTTGTAAAAATACATGAAAAAATTAACCTTTCAATCATTAATCCTTAATGGTTTACTGATTTAATTCACTATTTTCGGGTAAATGACTATTGACAAGGCAAGTTTAACAAATCAGGGGGATATTATAAACAAACTTATGATTTGGGACTAAAGCGTGAATATTCTGAGAAATTATTTTTAAAGGGTTAAAACTCCATTTAAAAATAATTTATTATTATTACCGGTTATTGAATTAAGTTATATTAAAGTGAAAATACACGAATATCAGTCTCGAAATTTATTTAAAAGATTCGGTATCCCTGTTCCGGATGCAGAATTGTGTTATTCGACAAAGGAAGTTGAAGAAAAAATACCTGATGATAGCAAGGTCAGGATTGTTAAAGCACAAATACATTCAGGAGGTCGGGGTAAGGTCGGCGGGATTAAACTGGCGAAAACTAAATCCGGTGTAATGGAGATTACCAGGGAAATTTTAGGCATGGACATTAAAGGAATGAGAGTTGAGAAAGTTCTGATAGCCGATGCTGTTGACATTGAAAATGAGTATTATATCGGATTGGTCAATGATAGAAACACAAAATCGGTTACTCTTATGGTAAGTGAGGAAGGTGGCATTGAAATAGAAGAAGTAGCCAAGTCCTCTCCATCGAAGATCATCAGGATGAGTATTGATCCTGTCCTTGGGTTAATGGAGTGGCAAGCGAGAAATATTGCTTTTAAACTTTTCCGCGACCCAAACCAAATTCGTCAGGCTGTTACAATTTTGATCAGACTATATCATTTATATGCAGAAACTGATGCGACCCTGGCAGAAATTAATCCACTGGCATTAACTTCCGAAGGAAAGTTGATAGCGGTTGACAGTAAAATGAATTTTGATGATAATGCACTTTTTCGTCAGCCGGAGATTTTGGCTATGCGGGAAATCACAGAAGAGGATAAAAAAGAGATAGAGGCCAAAGAAAAAGGGTTATCATATATTCAACTCGATGGTAATATAGGATGCATGGTAAATGGTGCCGGACTGGCTATGGCAACTATGGATATGATCAAGCTTTATGGAGGTGAGCCGGCTAATTTCCTTGATATCGGTGGATCATCAAGTCCGCAAAAAGTGGTGGATGCCATGAATATTCTTCTGGGTGACGGGAATGTCAGATCAGTGTTGATAAATATTTTCGGGGGAATAACCCGTTGTGATGATGTGGCGAGGGGATTAGTGGCTGCACTTAAAGAGATTAATATGGATATACCGATAGTAATACGGCTGTCCGGTACAAATGCAACAGAAGGACAGGCAATTATAAATAAATATGGGCTTCTTACCGTGTCAACTATGAGAGAAGCAGCTCAAAAAGCTATAGGATTGATAAAATAATAGAAACAAATATTAGCAGGCAGGGTATAACAGCAATGAAAATTGATCAACCAACAAGTCAAATAATGTTTATATTGAATTGTCTCGGTAAAATACGAATAATATGAGTATACTTATAAATAAGGACACTAAATTGATTGTTCAGGGAGTTACCGGTCGTGACGGTGCCTTTCATACTAATAATATGAAAGAGTACGGAACAAATATTGTCGGCGGTGTATCACCTGGCAAGGGAGGGGTTGAAGTACACGGGGTCCCGGTTTTTAATACTGTTGAAGATGCCGTAAGAGATACCGGCGGCAATTCATCAGTTATTTTTGTTCCTGCTCCGTTTGCTGCCGATGCTATTATGGAAGCCAGCTATGCCGGAGTTGAACTGATAGTGTGTATAACGGAAGGTATTCCTGTGCAGGATATGATGAAGGTAATAACTGTACTTAAACGTAATAATACAAAACTAATTGGTCCTAATTGTCCCGGACTTATCACGCCGGGTGAAAGTTTGATTGGCATTTTACCGGGGAATATTTTCAGGAAAGGTAATACAGGATTGATATCACGTTCGGGAACACTTACATACGAAGTAGTAGATATGCTTACCAAAGAGGGCATGGGACAGTCGACCTGTGTCGGAGTAGGCGGTGATCCGGTAGCAGGTTTGTACTTTATTGATTTGCTGATTATGTATCAAAAAGATCCGGGAACCAATGCTATTGTTTTAATAGGAGAGATCGGAGGAGATGCTGAAGAACAGGCAGCCCTGTTTATAAAAAAAAATATTACCAAACCGGTCGTTGCCTTTGTTGCTGGCCAGACAGCCCCCGCCGATAAAAGGATGGGGCATGCCGGAGCAATTATCTTAACTGGTTCAGGTACAGCTGAAGAAAAAATCGAAGCTTTTAATGCAGCGGGTGTTCCCGTTGCCAAAGAACCAGGGGAAATACCCCTATTGGTGAAAGAGAAACTCTGTGAGTCATGATTTAAATCGTTTAGCGGAATTTTTTTTATGTCAATAGGTTTAATTTCAGATTATATTTATTAATATTCAGACAATAAAGGAATATTTTTAAAATTTAAATAGTATTATGCCATGTTAAAAAAGTTCCCTTTTTTATTAGTGTTTATCTTTATTTATTTATCTTCTTGCGTTACTAAAAAAGAATCTCCGAATTTTGTTTTTATCGTGGTCGACGATCTGGGTTGGGCAGATATAAAATGCAATTATGACGAAAGTTTCTATGAAACTCCCAACATTGACCAACTGGCGGAGAACGGTGTCCGTTTTACACAGGCATATTCTGCCAATCCCGTTTGTAGTCCCACGAGGGCGGCACTCATGACAGGGAAACATCCTAACAGGGTAGGTATTACTGACTGGATTCCAGGCAGTGATCCTCAGGATCGCCGTTTATTGGGTCCGCAGGACAGATCCGAACTGGCTCTGGAGGAAGAGACTCTGGCTGAAAAACTGAAAGGGAAAGGTTATAAAACTTGTTTTATAGGGAAATGGCATTTGGGTGATAAAGGATTTTTTCCTGAAGACCAGGGATTTGATATAAATATTGGAGGTCATCACCGTGGTAGTCCTCCGGGAGGTTATTATTCACCTTACAAGAATCCTAAGCTTAAGGATGGAAAGGAAGGGGAATATCTTACCGACCGGCTGACTGATGAGGGTATTAACTTTATCAGAGAAAACAGAGATGATCCTTTTTTGCTGTATTTAGCTTTTTACACTGTTCATACGCCAATACAACCAGCCATGGGGCATTATGAAAAGTACAAAGAAAAGCGGAGAAGCTTAAATCTGAATGAGGTGCCACATAGAAAGGAAGGAGATGGCTGGACTAAACTTGTCCAGGAAAATCCTGCTTTTGCATCAATGGTGGAAGCCATGGACGAAAATGTGGGTCGTTTGATACAAAAGCTAAAAGAAAATGATTTGGAGGATAAGACCTGGATTATTTTTACGAGTGATAATGGCGGACTTTCCACTCTTTATCGAAAAAATGCTCCTACCAGCAATGGTCCACTACGTGCAGGGAAGGGTTGGTGTTATGAAGGAGGTATCCGTGTTCCGTTAATAATTGCGGGTCCTGAAATTAAGGAACCGGGGAGGGTAACGGATCAACCGGCAATAAGTATGGACTATTTTACAACTGTGTTAAATCTTGCAGGGATAGATCATAATTCAAACGATGGAGAAAATTTGCTGCCGATATTAAATGATAAAGGCAGTATAAAAAGGGATGAACTTTTCTGGCATTATCCTCATTATCATGGCAGCGCATGGGAACCCGGATCAGCTTTGCGAAAAGGAGAATGGAAACTGATTATTTATTATGAGGATGATCGTTCAGAGCTGTTTAACCTGGATGAAGATCCGGGAGAAACAACGGATATCTCAGGACGTTTTCCTGAAAAAACAAAGGAGCTCAGACACATTCTTGACACAAAATTGGAAGAGACAGGCGCTAAACTTCCAAAGCCAAATCCTCTTTATAAATCAGAAGATTAAAATTATTCAGTACTTGCCAGCATTTGTTCCCACCGGATTTTATGAAGCTCGGCCATTAGTGAATCTTTTATATGGGTATATATTGGTAAGTTTTCTTTACTGACAGGTTCAACCGGTGGCGCTTCAACTTTTAGCGGATCGAAGGCTTTGCCGTTTTTAAATACCCTGAAATCAAGGTGTGGTCCGGTCGATAGTCCGGTCGAACCTACATACCCAATTATCTGTCTCTGTTTTACCCGTGCACCGGTATGAATTCCTTTAGCAAAGCCTGAAAGGTGCATATAAACGGTAGTATAAACTGAATTATGTTTGATTTTGATATAATTTCCACCACCTCCTCGCTGATATGCGCGTGCAATCACTGTCCCGTCACCGATGCTCAGCACAGGAGTGCCTCGCGGGGCAGCATAATCAACGCCTAAATGTGGCCGACGAATCCGCAAAATAGGATGCATCCGGCTGTAGGAAAATCTTGAGCTGATACGGGGATATTTCAATGGCGCTTTTAAAAATGCTTTTCTAAGACTTACGCCCGTTTCATCGAAAAAGTCATGTCTGTCATTTTGGTAAAAACGGAAAGCATAATTTTTTTCGCCATAATGGTCAAATTGAACTGCATAAATATCGCCAATACCTATATAAGTTGAATCCACAAACAGCTCATCATATATTACCCTGAAGCGGTCGCCTTTTTGTATTGCAAAAAAGTCAATAGTCCATGCAAAAATATCGGAAAGCTCTATTGCGAGTATCGGATCCAGATCATTATCCTTCATAGCATTCCATAAGGAAGTATTAATCACGCCATTGGCTTTCCTGCGGTGAACTTTAATATTTTTTTCGCCGTGAATGATCCTTAGGGAATCTAACAGCTCGAAAACATAATAATCGGTAGCCGAGTTTTCGTAAATGAAATAGCATGCTCTTTTTAATGAATCCTGCTTTTTGAAAATTGAGTAATTATTTCCACTTTTTATTTTTCGTACATCAAAAACTAGCTTTGACTTTCTGGCAATTTGGTCAATTATGCCCATCCCAACGCCAGCTGTGCTTAATATATCACTTAAATGCTGGTTAGGTTTTACGGTACCATTTTCTATGATGAATGAATCTGCCGGCAATCCGTACATTAATGTTGCTTCAGGTATTTTAATCTTTTGGTCTGGTAAACTTTCATTATTATCTTGTTGTTGTCCTTTTTTTACTACTATATAAGTGATACATACTATTGTTATCAAAAGAATGGCGGCGCCTGAATATAATTTTTGATTTTTCGTCATTATTAAAGTTTGATTTAAGGACCTTTGAAATTTAATATTTACTATTTACTTTGCTGCTTCGCGGGCTTATTTTCTGTTATTAATCTTTTACATAGACAATATGTTTATGATTTTCCCGGTAGAAGCGCCTGATATATATAAACAGATTTTTTTGTATTTTATTTGCTAATTAATATAAGAGTTTAGTCTAAAAAGGCGCTTCGCGAGTTTTTCAGACAAATTAGTAAAATTTATCAAACTGATTTTCAATTATATACAAAAGACATAAAAATTTTAGTTTTTATACCGAACTCGTGTAAAATATAAAAAAAGGGCAACCTTTTGTCGACTGCCCTTTATTCTTTTAAAAGAAACTATTAGTCAGTTATATCTTTAAATTTCGGATTATCGAAGTATTTAGCAAATTCAATATCAGTCCTTGCCGTGGTCTTCAGTTCAGGATTAATATCACAAGCTTTTTCCAAGCTGTCGAACAAAAGATTTTCTTTAGCTGTGCGTGCGCCAACAACAGCTTTTAAATATTCTTTCTTTGCACAATTTGGACGGTCATAAGCTTCCAGATCCCTTAGTGCGCCACTGTTATTTCCTGTAAGCATTTTGGCAAGAGCTGTATTGGGGTCTTCAAAATCACTGAAATATCTTACTGCCTGTTGGTAATCAGCTTTTTTAAGACTTACTATTCCCTGGTTATAATCAACTTCGTCGCCAGCACCTGAAGCTGCACCAAGCAGGGTTTCGGCTTGTGAGATATTATCCTCATAAATAGCAATTGCACCCAGGTTATTTTTAATAATCTTTTCATCGTTTTTCAGCGTTTCTGCTTTTTCGAGCAGAGGTTTCGCTTCATTGTATTTCGATTGTTTGACAAGAACATACCCTGCATTATTCGGTCCCCTCCAGTCATCGGGATAAACTTTGATAAAAGACCTATAAATAGAAAGTTGATCGTTCAGATCTTTGAATAAGGTTGCTGCATAAAGTAACTCTGCCGGATTCAGGGAGGCAGGGTCTGATTTGGCCAGTGACATCAATTCCTCATCGCTTTTTCCTATTAGTTCAACACTGGTTAGCAGTTTGGCACGGCGCAATTTAGGTAATATATCGTTTGCCAGTACAGTAAAAGTTTCTGAGAGATTCTTTATTTCACGTTCGCGTACTACGGGATCTGTATACATGGAAAGGACCCTCAGAATTAATTCTTTATCCTGAATATTTGATTCCTGTACAAGTTCCTGAAATCCTTGCCAGTCTTCAGGCGTATACTTGGTTCTTGGATTTATATCTATTCCCAGTTCCTTTAATTTTCCCGCAAGAAAATCCGAGGAGCTGTTCTTACGGTCACCTGCCAAATCAGTATTAAAGTCGATAGGCCCATCGGGTGAAGCATACGCGGAAATCTCTACATTTTTAAGGTCGATATTTTCTTCTGTGTCAGCTTTTTTAGTGTATTCCAAAAGTTTTCTTACATCTTCAGCCGTGATTTCTTCTTCGCGAAGATTTGCTCTGTTGATAAGATAGTGAATATCAGCAAGAACTTCATCAGGAACAATTCTTTGAAACGGATCAATATTCGGGTCATATTTTCCGGTATTATTAACTTCACGGCGAACTCCGAGTATGGCTTTCGGGGTATTGGCAACCATAGTACTCGTGGCATTTACGCCATCGGCAATCTTTACCGGAGTGAAATCAACGCTTTTTGTACCTTTCGAAGCGGTCATGTTCATATAAAGCTCTGATAACCTCATTGTTTCTGAGTAGTCTACAGCATCTTTATAACTAAATGATCCTCCTGCACTATAACTTATCACTTTATTATTTGCCTGTACTTTTTCGCCCTGCAGGGTTACCGGTTCGAATTCAGTTTCACCGCCTTCATATTTTAGAACAGGCGTAGCTGTAAGAGTAGCTTTTTTAATAAAATATTTTGAAGGAAATTTACCATTTATAGCTACATCTATATCACCTGCATGAGTTTCAAGGACTTCGGGTGTTACATTGAACTGAATCTGGTCAGCATTTTTTTTCATTTTATTCAGCCCTGCGCAACCCGAAAAAAGCACAGCAACTATGACAACAAAGATAAAAGGCTTAAAATTGAGATTTTTCATAATACACAGTATTTTTAAAGTGATTTAATTATTTTTCATTTAAACACAAAAATAGCAAGCTTTTTTATTTAAGAAAGGATTAATTTATGTTTTATGGTAAAAAAATTTTATTTAATCCTAATTTATAACTGGTTTGGGAAAAAGTTTGCTTTAGTTTTTTATAATTTCTCCTATTTTTAATAAAATCAAAATTATTTATATCAAAGAAAAGTACCGGAAATGATGTAACCTGTCTTAAGAATTTAAAATATTCTTCATTTATTTTTTTAAGGTATTCTTTTGTAATTCCGGTTTTCTCTTTTGTGGTAATTTTTCTTTTTATTATCTCTGCCGGGCCGTCTGTGTTCCCTATTTGAATGTTCGCTGTAACCTTCGGGTTTAGGCAATACTGCTTTGTGCGACAGTTTCAATTTACCTGTTTTTTCATCAATTCCAATCAGCTTAACATCTATTTCGTCGCCCACCTTAACCACATCATGAGGCGAACCGACGTGTTTCCAGTCCATTTCAGAGACATGCAGGAGACCTTCTTTCCCTGGAAGGATCTCGATAAAAGCTCCAAATGAAACTACTGATTTTACTTTACCTTTGTAAATTTCTCCAACTTCGGGTAATGCAATAATGGCTTTTATTTTTTTCTTGGCTGCCTCTAACGCTTCAATACCACTACCTGATATTTCAACTAATCCTACATCTTCATTTTCTTCAATAACAATTACTGTATCTGTCTCTTCCTGTATTGTCTGGATAATTTTACCGCCCGGACCAATAACAGAGCCTATCATATCTTTGGGAATTTCTATAATTTCAATTCTTGGTACATTTGGTTTAAATTCAGCCCTGGGAGTCGGAATTATTTCCAGCATTTTATTCAGGATATGCAATCGGCCATCTTTGGCCTGTTGAAGAGCTTCTGCCAGTACCTCATATGAGAGCCCGTCTACTTTAATATCCATTTGGGTTGCAGTGATACCATTCAGGGTTCCGGCAACTTTAAAATCCATATCTCCCAAATGATCTTCATCGCCCAAAATATCTGAAAGAATGGCATATTTATCCGAGTCCTTATCAGTTATCAATCCCATAGCAATACCCGAAACCGGTTTTTTCATCTTAGTACCGGAGTCCATCAATCCCATTGTGCCGGCACAAACGGTAGCCATTGATGATGATCCGTTGGATTCAAGAATATCGGATACTATACGTATAATATAAGGGAAATCTTCTGGGATCATTTTTTTCAGGGCACGGTGTGCAAGGTTGCCGTGACCAATTTCCCGGCGACTTAGTCCGCGAGGTGTATAAGGCTCGCCAACACAAAACGGCGGGAAATTATAATGAAGCAGAAATTTTTCTGTACCCTGCACTGTCGCGGTATCAATTATTTTTTCGTCCATTTTATTGCCCAGTGTTACTGAGGCCAATGACTGGGTTTCACCCCGCGTAAAAATAGCAGATCCATGGGCACCGGGAAGAAAGTCTACTTCACCCCAGATAGTCCTGATCTCGTCAGTTTTTCTACCATCCAGTCGTATGCTTTCGTCAAGTATCATACGACGCATAGCCTCCTTCTCCATATCGTGGAAATATCTTTTTATCAGGGTTTCATGAATATCTAAATCAATATCTTCTTCATCTTTTTTATATTCTTTATAAGCCTCAATAAATTCATCACGAAGAGTTTCGAAAGCTTCCGTTCTCGCTTGTTTATCGGTGATTTGTTTTTTTGCCAGTTCGTAACATTCCTTATATAAATCAGCTTTAACTTTTTCTCTCAGCTCTTCATCATTTGTTTCATGACAATATTCCCTTTTGGTAACACCGAGTTCACTGGCCATTTCTTTCTGGACTTTGCAGTGTTTTTTAATTTCTTTATGCCCAAATTTAATTGCTTCAAGCATATCTGATTCAGAAACCTCATTCATTTCGCCTTCCACCATCATTATATTATCGTAAGAAGCTCCTACAATGATATCAATGTCAGAATCTTTCAGTTGCGAATGGGTTGGGTTTATAATGAATTCCCCATTTACCCTTCCGATCCTTACTTCTGATATAGGAGTTTCAAACGGCACGTCAGAGACGCTGATAGCAGATGATGCAGCCAGTCCTGCCAATGCATCAGGCAAATCCTCTTTGTTCGCAGATATTAATGAAACCATTACCGCTGTTTCGGCATGGTAGTCTTCAGGGAAAAGAGGCCGCAAAGCTCTGTCTACTAATCGTGCTACCAAAATTTCATCATCTGATGGCCTTCCTTCTCTTTTCAGGAATCCGCCGGGGAAGCGACCGGCAGCAGAGAATTTTTCACGGTAGTCAACAGATAACGGCATAAAATCAACATCTTCTTTTGCTTCTTTTGCCGAAACAACTGTTGCCAGAACCATGGTTTCACCCATTCTTACTAAAACCGATCCATCTGCTTGTTTCGCCAGTCTGCCGGTTTCTATGGTAATCTCCCTGCCATCGCCAAGTTCGATTGTTTTCGTTATAACTTTTACCATAATTTTTTAAATATAAAATTGACTAAATACAATGGGTGGTGAGGATTTTTTATTGTATTAAAATGTGAGGAGAAAAAACCGATTATTTTTTTTCCGATCTCCTCACATTCTGTTTTACTATTTTCTTAATTTCAATTGATCGATAAGTGTTCGATAGCGTTCAATATCTTTTCTTTTCAGGTAGTCAAGAAGCCTTCTTCTTTTACCGACCAGTTTTATCAGAGCACGACGTGTGCTATGGTCTTTTTTGTTTTGTTTAAGATGTTCTGTGAGATGGTTGATACGGTAAGAGAATAAAGCAATTTGGCCCTCCGTATTGCCTGTGTCTTTTTCGTTTTTACCAAAACGTGTAAAAAATTCCTGTTTTTTTTCCGGTGTTAAATACATTTTAATATAATTTATGTGATACAATATTTACGCCGCAGCATCGCTTTCGATAATATCTCTCTCTTCTGCACAATTGATTAAAAATTTTTTAAAACATACAGCTAAAGATATTATACCGAATTATGAAATGATATCCGGTAAAACCGTTCACATTATAAATCTGGTATAACAACGGCTTAAAATTAACGCTGCAAAATTAACTAAAAGTTTTTGATTCTCAAACAGAATGATTATTCTATTTTAATTAACAAATGGCGGCAGACTGGTGTCCGTACCCCAATTTTTGTTTGGTTTCGGCTACTATGAGATTTAATAAAATCATTTACACGGTCATGTGTTATTATTTTCAGTAGTGGATGTTGGGTACGTTAAGTATCCCAGCATGAAAAAGAACCACAATAATCGAATTCTTTTGCCTTTTCTCAAATAGTTTTTTTATTTTGTGATAATGATAAGTATTTTTTTAATTTTAACTTTTTGTTAATCACTTCATGTATTTTTTAATTTTAACTTGATTATGTCATCTTATTATGAAAAATAATAAATTTCAGTGGGCCAAGCTTTTACCTGTATTATTTTCTTTTATTGTAATGGGATTTGTCGATATAATCGGTGTTGCTACCGGGTATATCAAGAGGGATTTTGAAGTCACAAACTTCGTAGCACAATTTTTACCGATGATGGTTTTGCTGTGGTTTTTTGTCCTTTCAGTGCCGGCAGGACTCTTACAGGATAAATTTGGCAAGCGAAATATGCTTAACATCGGAATGGTTTTACAGGCAATAGGATTGGGGTTGCCGTTTGTTAGTTATTCTTTCGGGATGATGTTTGCCTCATTCATTCTTCTGGGTATTGGAAACACCATTATACAGGTTTCTGCGAATCCATTGTTGCAAGATGTTTCTCCTCCTGAAAAACTGGCAAGTTATCTGAGTACCTCACAATTCATCAAAGCCATAATATCATTTTCAGGTCCTCTTATAGCAACTTTTTTTGCAACATCTTTTGGTGATTGGCGACTGGTACTTGCCACATATGGTGTTACCTCTTTACTCGCATCTGTATGGCTGTTTGTAACACCCATCAAGGAATCCAAACCCGACAGGGAGCCGGCTACTTTCAAATCCTGCTTTAGTTTGCTGAATAACCGCTTCGTGACTTTCATGGCATTGTCAATATTTTTGATTGTAGGTTCGGAAGTTGCTATCAATACTAATATTGCTAACATTATTGTATCAAGGTATGAAGTGTCTCTTGAAACGGCTGCTATAGGTATAAGCTTATTTTTTGCAGGGGAAACAATAGCCCGTTTTCTTGGAGCAATAATTTTAAATCTTATAAAACCCAGGTTGTTCCTTATGTTAATTGCTTTCCTTTCCCTTTCCGGAATCGTTGGAGTTTACCTTGCTTCGTCAGTTACTATAGCTTTTGTTACAATTTTTATAATTGGTCTTGGCACAGGAAGTATGTTCCCTGTAATTTTTTCCATTGCTTTAAAAAAGATGCCTGACCGTGCGAATGAAATATCAGGACTCCTTATTATGTCTGTTTCAGGTGGGGCGGTTATTCCTCCTTTAATGGGTTTTGTGAGTACAACCCTTGGCTCCTTGGTGAGTTTATCCGTGATTGGTTTATGTATGCTCTATATTTTGTGGGTTTCTTTTTACCTTCGAAGTGAACTAAGCATATAATATATGATTAATATATGTGAATTGCAATCGCATGAATGAACTGTTATTTAATGATTTCCGTTGGTTAAATAAACCGGAAAAATATAATGTGGATAATAATGAGGTTGTCATTGTTACAGAACCCCAAACTGATTTATGGCAGCGTACTTATTATGGATTCCGGCATGATAATGCACCTGCTTTCCTTATAAAGAAAGAAGGTGATTTCACCTTTCATGCTAAAGTTGTTTATAAGGCAAATAGTTTATATGATCAGTGCGGGTTGTTGATGTACTATGATAAGGATAATTGGGTAAAGGCATCTGTTGAATATGAGAATGAAATGATCTCCCGTTTGGGTTCTGTTGTGACCAACCTTGGGTATTCCGACTGGGCAACTACCGATATCCCCTCTTCTATTTCTGAAATATGGTATCGTTTCAGCAGGCGCGATCATGATTTTTATATTGAATACTCAATAGATGGCAAGGTTTATAAACAAATGCGAATGCTCCATATGCATGTTATTATGAATGCTGTCCTGATTGGAGTTTATGCCTGTAGTCCTTTGGAATCAAGCTTCAGGGCGATTTTTTCTGAAATAAGTGTCGGCGAATGTTTGTGGCAATAATAAAATAATAAGTTTTCTCCGGAAAGTGAAAAATATATTATGAGTTCAGTGTAAAAACTAAAATTTTTATGTTATTTGTATATAAGAGAAAATTAGTTTGATAAATTTTACTAATTTGTCTGAAAAGAGTGCGAAGCGCCTTTTTAGATTGGCTTATATTATAAATTAAAAAATATGAGAATATAAAACAATCTGAATATTAATGTGTTAAATTAATATTTTATTAATTGGTTTTTTTGTAAAAAAAAGTATTAGTAGGAGCAGATTCAATAGTAAATAGTAAATGTATTTAGGAATAGATATTGGCGGCACCAAATGCGCTGTAGTTATTGGTGATGATAATTTTAAAATTTACCGCAAGATTCAGTTTGAGACAAGGACTGAAAGAGGGGTGGATGATATACTCAGTGAATTTCATGATAACATCGGAAAATTGTTACGTGATTTTTCGAAAGATAAATTGAACCGGATAGGAATTAGCTGCGGTGGTCCACTTGATTCAAAGAAAGGTATTATTTATTCGCCTCCAAATTTGCCGGGGTGGGATAATGTTCCTATAGTTGATATTTTCAGCAAAAAATACGGTGTACCTACAGCTATTCAGAATGATGCTAATGCATGTGCCCTGGCCGAATGGTTAATGGGTGCCGGTAAGGGTACACAAAATATGATATTTCTTACTTTCGGGACAGGTATGGGGGCAGGATTGATCTTAAATGGCCGGCTGTATACGGGTACAAATGATCTGGGGGGTGAAGTGGGTCATATACGCCTTGCTACTGACGGTCCTGTTGGTTTTGGCAAGGCAGGGTCATTCGAAGGTTTTTGCAGCGGGGGAGGTATCGCCCAGTTAGCAAAGGCCATTGTAACTGAAAAATTAGTAAAAGGAGAAAAAGTTGGCTTTTGCGGTGATCAATCAGGGGTAAAAGATTTGACTGCTAAAAAAGTAGCAGAAGCCGCAACAGGAGGGGATTCTGTGGCTAATGAAATTATAAGGATTTCAGGAGAATATCTTGGCAGGGGACTGGCTGTACTGATTGACATTATCAATCCTGAATGTATTGTAATTGGTAGTATTTATGCAAGAAATGAGTCTTTATTTAAGCCTCATATTGACAGGATATTGAGGTTGGAAGCCATATCTTCTGCCCTTGAAGTTTGCCGTATAAAACCTGCTCTGCTCGGGGAATCAATTGGGGATCATGCGGCATTGTGCGTGGCTCTTTACCGGGACGGGTTTTAAATCGGGGACTTTTTAAACGAACTCTGAGTAAAAATTGAGTTGCATATGAAACAGGAAAAAATTTTAGAGAGTTTATTCAGGAGGTATAATAATTTAATGCCTTTAAGAAAACAAATTCGGGCTGCGGCTGATATAATAATAAACTCATATAATTATGGAGGTAAAGTTCTCGTTTGCGGTAACGGGGGAAGCAGTTCGGATTCGGGCCATATTGTAGGAGAGCTGATGAAAGGTTTTGAGATGAAACGGCCACTTGATAATGACATAAAACAGAAGTTTAAAGAACTATCTTCGGAGAGGGGAAATGTTTTGGCAGAGAATCTTCAGCAGGGACTACCAGCGATTTCACTGTCAGCACATTCTGATTTGATGACAGCCATTGTAAATGATATTAACGGTGATCTGATCTTTGCACAGCAGGTGGCGGGTTACGGTAAAAAGGGAGATGTTCTTTTCGCCATAAGCAGTTCGGGTAATTCGCAAAATGTTGTAGATGCTTTAATTGTTGCAAAAGCAAAGGATTTGAAAACAATTGGGATGACCGGTGAGGGAGGGGGGAGGATGAAAGGATATTGTGATGTCCTGATAGATGTTCCCGGCAAACGGACAGCAGGGATACAAGAGTTGCACCTTCCTGTATATCATACATTATGTCTTATGGTAGAGGATTATTTTTTTAGTGACAGTGAAAAAAAATAGCTAATGGTAATTAATTTATTATTATGGATAAAGAAAAACTTAAGAAGCTGATAAATGAAATAGAAGATGTAAAAATAGCTGTAATTGGTGATTTTTGTTTGGACTCATATTGGTTTATCGATGAATCAAAAAGTGAAATCTCCGTGGAAACAGGACAAGCAACAAGGCCTGTAAGTGAACAGAAATATTCCTTGGGAGGAGCTGGAAATGTAGCCAATAATTTTGCTGCCATGGGGGTCAGGGATGTCCGTGCCTTTGGTGTTATTGGTGCTGATCCGTTTGGAAATGAAATGGTTAAAATAATGACACAAGGTGGCATTAATCCAGACAATCTGATTGTACAGGAAGAAAGATGGTCCACACATGTTTACGCTAAGCCGTATATTGGAGATGAGGAACAAAACAGAATAGATTTTGGTAATTTTAATTGTCTGTCAAAAGAAACTGCTGACCGGCTTATTGAGAATCTCAGAAATCAAGTTTCGGAAGTTGATCTGGTGATTATAAATCAACAAGTACTTTCGGGTATACATACGGAATATTTCAGAGATAGACTTGTAGAAGTTATAAACAGTTTTCCTGAGAAGGTATTCATTGTTGATAGCCGCAATTACAGCGATTATTACGAGGGGGCCTACCGGAAGATGAATGACACGGAGGCGGCTGTTCTCTGCGAATATGACAAGGAGCCGGATGATGTTGTTCTGTATTCTGAAGTCAAGGAGGCGGCGCAGCTGCTTTATGAGAAATACGGCAAACCTTTATTTATAACACGCGGGGAACGGGGTTCATTAGTTGTTGATGAAGGGGGTATCACTGAGGTATGCGGACTGATGATCATTTCGCAGGTAGACACGGTTGGTGCGGGTGACAGTTATCTTGCAGGTGCGGCTGCTGCTTTAGCGGCAGGTTATAGTATGAAAATTGCTGCAGAGATCGGCTCATATGTTGCCGGTGTAACTGTTCAGAAATTGTTTCAGACGGGGACTGCAACACCTGCAGAGATCATGCAGATTGGTGTTGATCCGGATTTTATTTATAATCCGGAACTTGCAGAGGATATCAGGCGTGCAAAATATTGGAGAGATACCGGGATTGAGATTGTCTCAAAGTGGCCGGAGAATCCGGGCATCACACATGCTATATTTGATCATGACGGCACCATTTCAACTCTTCGTCAGGGTTGGGAAGAGATAATGGCTCCAATGATGATCAAGTCTGTTCTCGGTGAAAAGTATAAAGAGGCTAATGAGGCGATTTATAATAAGGTAAAGCAAAGAGTATACGATTTTATTGATAAGACTACAGGTATTCAGACTCTTGTACAGATGAAGGGATTGGTGAAACTGGTCCGTGAGTTTGGATTTGTTCCCGAAGAGGAGATTTTGGATGAGTTTGGTTATAAGGAAATATATAATAATGAACTGTTGGAGATGGTTGGTAAGAGACAGGCAAAGCTTACCCGTGGGGAACTTGCCGTTGAGGATTATACTTTAAAGAATGCGGTTCCTTTTGTTCAAAAATTATATAATGCCGGTATTAAATTATATCTGGCAAGTGGCACAGATGAGGAGGATGTGAAGAATGAAGCTGCTATTCTGGGTTATGATTATCTGTTTGAAGGAGGGATTTACGGAGCTGTTGGTGATGTAAAAAAGGAGGCAAAAAAGATGGTCCTTGATCGTATACTATCCATTATCGGGGATTCCGGTACCGGTAATATTGCTACTTTTGGTGATGGTCCGGTTGAAATAAGGGAAACTCGTAAAAAGGGAGGCCTAACTATAGGTGTTGCAAGCAATGAGATGAAAAGGCACAGCCTCAATGAAAGCAAGCGAACAAGGCTTATTAAGGCTGGAGCAGATGTGATTATTCCTGATTTTTCCCAGTTGGATACTCTGTTACAACTATTGAATATCCGTGGATAATCAATGAAACCGGTATGCCAAATAGAAGCCGGTACGATTTATTATAAATTTTTTTGAAATTTGAAGACAAGATATATTAATCGGAGTGAAATCAGCTTAAAATAATAATAGGTTATGCCATATTCGAAGTTTGACAGAAACAGACTGAAGATTAAAAGTCTGTCGGAAAGAAAAAATAAAGTATATATTGAAAGGGATCATATTCCGGCTGACCGGGATCCGGGGGAATTATCAGAATTATGCAATAAGATTATTCAAAAGATAGTATCAAAAATTAAAAAGGCCCGTGAATTTAACAGATCCGTTATATTGGCTTTTGGAGCCCACACTATTAAAAATGGTATGGCGCCGGCTCTAATTGCTTTAATAAAGGACGGCTGGGTTACTCATTTGGCTACAAACGGAGCAGGGATCATTCACGACTGGGAGTTTGCCTATCAGGGAAAATCCAGCGAGGATGTTCGCGAAAATGTTAAGGTCGGACAGTTCGGAATATGGGAAGAAACGGATTTTTACATTAATCTGGCGTTGATAGTAGGAGCTTATGAAGGATTGGGATATGGTGAGTCAGTTGGCAAAATGATCCATGAAGAAGGATTATATATTCCCGAGTTATCTTTTCTTTATGAAGAAGTCCGGAATAAGATGGAAACAGATTCAGAAAGGGCCTCTGCGGCAATCGACCTTGCAGGCACTATAAAGAAATTCAATTTACTTCCCGGTTTTATGAAGATTGTATATCCTTTTAAAAAATATTCGGTACAGGCTGCCGCTTATAAATTGGGAGTGCCTTTTACCGGCCATCCCATGATCGGGCATGACATTATTTATAATCATCCTGTGAATCATGGTGCTGCTATTGGCCGTACAGGTTTGAATGATTTCTTATCTTATGCTGACAGTGTGAGCCGTCTAAATAATGGAGTATATTTGTCTGTCGGTTCGGCAGTGATGTCTCCGATGATTTTTGAGAAATCCTTGTCAATGTCGCAAAATGTTGAAATACAGAATGGTAGATATATTGATAATCATTATATTCTGGTCGTTGACCTTGCTGAATCGGAATGGGATTGGGCAAAGAATGGTGAACCTCATCCGGATAATCCTGCATACTATCTGAGATACTGTAAAACTTTCAACCGGATGGGGGGGGAAATGGATTATTTAACGGCAGATAACAGGATTTTTCTGCTGGCGCTTTATCAAAAACTTAGTTACAAGTGATAATTTAAAACCTAAATATTGAAAGTGGTATTGTAATATAGAACTGTAATAGATTTTCAGGTAAAATATAAAACCAGTTAGTGGCTTTATTCAGATTACGATAATATAAATATTAGCTAAAAAGGATTTTATTTTAGATTTTCAGGTTGAATTTGATAATATAGAACGATAAATATTCATAAAGAAATTTAATTATAAACGTATGAACAAAAAAGAACTAATAGAATTTAAATCTGAGGCGGAAAATTATCTCATGAATGAATTACTGCCTTTCTGGACTGCCAGGATGATTGATAAAAAAAATGGTGGGTATATTACTCATTTTGATCAGGAAGGTAATGACACGGGAGAAGATGAGAAGTCGCTTATAGCCCAGACTCGTTGTCTTTATACCGTGTCTTCGGCACACAGGGCAGGATACGGTGAAGGGAAACTGGCCGAAATGGCTAATCACGGTATAGATTTTCTACTGGGAAAAATGTGGGATAATGAAAGCGGCGGTTTTTTCTGGATGGCAGATCGTAAGGGTAATGTTAAAATTGATAAGAAAATAATTTATGGTCACAGTTTCGCTATTTATTCGTTAAGTGAATATACATTGGCAACAGGCGATACTCGTGGTGTTGAATATGCTGAGAAGGTATTTGACCTGCTTCAGAAATATTGTGTTGATTCCATGTATGGCGGTTACTGGGAGATGTTTCATCGCGACTGGACTCTTTGCGGTCCGGGAAGTCAGGGAGGCGACCGGAAAACCCTTGATGTTCATATGCATTTAATGGAAGCTTTTACGACACTTTATGAATGCACGGGAAAAGATGTTCACCGGCGGAAATTACTTGAAATAATTGATCTTCTGCTATACCGGATTATACACCCTGTTTATAAAACCGGTATACCTCAATTTTATAAGGACTGGTCAGTTGCACCGCAGATCAAGTTCGATATTATCTGGGGGTGGGACAGGTTTTCTGAAGAGGGACAAAAAGGTAATGCTACCGATAACACATGCTATGGACATAATGCCGAGTTTGCCTGGCTTTTGAGGCATGCCACGGAAATACTTAAGATTGATGAGGGAGAATATTCGGGTTTGTTTAAAACCATTTATGATCATACTGTGAATAATGGTATCGACAATGAGTATGGGGGCGTATTTGTAGAGGGTTCGCATTCAGGAGGTGTCTATGATAGGGAAAAAGAGTTCTGGCAGCAGGCAGAGGTATTGATTGGCATGCTTGATGCTGTTATAATATCAGGGAGTAAAAAGTACTGGGAGGCATACAAAAATGTTCATCGTTTCGTATTCGATAAAGTAATAAATAAGAAGATGGGAGAGTGGTATCCGCTCCTCACACGTAAAGGTGACCCGATATGGACGCACATGAGTCATTCATGGAAGATAAATTATCATACAGTCAGGGCTATGATACAAAGCATAAATAGACTTAATATATTATTAGCCAAAATGGATTAGAATGTATCATAATCTTAGATTTTATTATGGATTTATCTCTGACAATACTTGACTGGATAATCTTGTCCTTTGTGATGGCAGGAAGTCTTTCTTTTGGCTTGTATATGGCTTACAGTAAAAGAGCAGGTCAAAGCAGCAGTAATTTTTTTCTGGGCGGAAGGTCTATAAAGTGGCCGGTTATCGGTGCATCTTTGTTTGCAACAAATATCGGAGCGGAACACCTTGTGGGTCTGTCCGGAGATTCATATCGCTATGGTCTCTCTGCTGGTTCGGTAGAGCTTACCACAGCAATTACGCTGGGATTTGCCTGTGCAATATTATTCCCTTATTATCTGAAGAATAAGATTTATACGATACCGGAGTTTCTGGAACTGAGATATGATAAACGTGCTCGTACTTTTTTTTCCGGATTAATGCTGGTGATAAGCATAATGACAAAGATCGCTTTTACACTTTTTGCGGGAGCTCTTGTATTGAACAGCATATTGGGATGGAGTGTGATGACAACGGTATTTTATATTGGAATGGTAGTGGCTGTTTTTACTATCATCGGAGGCTTTACCGCTGTTGCGTATTCAGATGTAATTCAAGTTGTACTCATGATTGGAGGTTCAGTAATAATGCTCTTTATAGGTCTGGATAAAGTAGGAGGATGGAGCGGACTCATGGAAAAGGTTCCTGATATGATGGTCGTTGCTAGTTCTTATGATGATCCGGTATACCCATTCTGGGGCATTCTGGCTACTGCTTTTTATGCCGGTATATTTTACTGGGGCATTGATCAGGTTAATGTGCAGAGAGTTCTTTCCGCTCCTGATTTAAAGCAGGCAAGATGGGGAGCTATGTTCGGGACTTTTTTAAAGCTTTTACCCTTATTTATTTTTGCCCTGCCTGGTGTGATTGCATATGCTCTTTTCCCCGGCGAATTAGAAGGGGAAGCAACCCAGAAAACATTCGTGCTGCTTATGAACAGGTTGTTACCTGATGGATTGCGGGGTTTACTTTTAGCATCTCTCATGGCTGCTTTGGTTACATCTTTGATAGCCGCGTTGAATTCAGTTTCTACATTGGTAGTCCGCGATTTTATTGTTGAATTTAAGAAGGATATTCCTGAAAAAAGACAGGTAACACTGGGCAGGTTTGTTATTCTGGTTGTTTCTTTTTTAGGAATCGGGGCTGCCTATCTTATATATATGAATGAAGAAGGATTATTTAAATATTTACAAACTATTACCGCTTACCTGGTCATTCCTGTTTTTCCCGCTATCTTTTTTGGTATTATCAGTAAGAAAGTAACTCTCAAAGGGGCGACAGCTTCAGTTCTTGCCGGAGTGGTGCTCGCTACAATATTTGTTATTGACCAACTGGTTGGGCCGGATACCGGAAAGCAGATATTTCCTTTTCTTCACCATACGCTCACTCTGAATTTCGGTTACAGGGGACTTTGGGCAGAAATAATAATAACGGCAATATTATTTGGCGTATCAGCCTTTACCACGAAAACTACTGCAGATAAACTTGAAAAGACAACTATTAATTATAAAACAAAAATTACCAGTTTTCAGGGCATTACTGACTGGAGGTTGCATCTTGCAATAATTTCCGGGGTAACCATATTTTTGTACGCATGGCTTAGCTGATTTATAATTATAAAATTTTATACAAATGAAGAAATATTTTTTATCATTATTTATTCTATTTAATTTATGTACCATGGGAGATAATCCTTATAAAGGAGATAACGCAATAATAAATGCAGAATTTATTTATAGCTCTAATGATGTTCCCTTTCCGAGCTGTCATGCTTCCACTATTTGTGAAACTTCAGAAGGACTAATGGCTGCATGGTTTGGTGGAACACACGAAAAACATAAAGATGTAGGTATTTGGGTAAGTCGTTTTATAAAAGGTAAATGGACCGTCCCTGTTGAGGTTGCCAATGGTGTTCAGCATTCCAAATTACGCTATCCCACATGGAATCCTGTACTTTTTAATTATGGCGATGAGATTTTTTTGTTTTATAAAGCAGGGCCTGATCCGAAGCGATGGTGGGGAGAATATTTAATCTCGGCGGACGATGGAAAAACATGGTCACGTCCCTGCAGGCTGCCGGAGGAAATATTAGGACCTATAAAAAATAAGCCTGAGCTTATATCAACAGGTGAGCTTATATGTCCTTCCAGTACCGAGGATAAAGGATGGCGTGTTCATATGGAGTTTACTGATGACAGAAGTATAAGCTGGGAGCGGACAAATGCAATTAATGATGGTGGTAAGGTAGGTGCAATACAACCTTGTATACTTAAACATCCAGAGGATAAATTGCAGATTTTATGCAGAAGCAGAAACAGCCAGATACTTTCTGCCTGGTCTTCCGATAATGGAAGAACATGGACTGAGCTGGTACCAGTCGGTTTGCCCAATCCCAATTCGGGTATCGATGCTGTTACCCTGAAGGACGGGAGGCATGTCCTTGTTTATAATCATATTGATCCGGGCAGCGAATGGGGTGACAGAAATATTCTCAATATAGCAGTTTCTTACGAGGGCATCGACTGGCATGCTGCTGTTTTGTTGGAAAACGACCATGATCAGGAGGGTGAATATTCCTATCCCGCAGTTATTCAAACCAGTGATGGAATGGTACATGTAGTTTATACATGGAACAGAAAGCTCATAAAACATGTAACAGCCGATCCTGCAAAATTTGAGCTGAGGCCTATAAATAACGGACAGTGGCCTGTTTTGAAATAGTGAGAGTGTATCCATAAAGTATGATAACTGTTAAGTCTGTCTTAAAAATCTTTCAAAATGGTCATTTAACCATAGAGAATTTATATGCATAGGACTATCGATGAACTTTAAATATTTCACTCTTGACCTTACAGACTAATTCTTTTGGGGTGGCAAAAAATGTCTGGGAATATGGTTAATTTTAATTGGATAAGTTATTTTTCATCCAACAAAAACTTATTCTATTTCAGCAGTAGGTGCAGCACCTGCCTCAGTTCCCCATTTTTTATCAGGATATTCTCCCATCACCAGCTCTATTGTTGCTCCTTTCATTAAGTCATCATGTGTAAACCATGTTTTATCTAAAGGCTTTCCATTAAGCTTTGCAGAATGAATATATTTATTTACAGGAGAATAATTATTGGCAATCATGGTAAAGGTATTGCCGTTGTTAAGTTTTATACTCATTTTTTCAAAAAGCGGACTGCCAATTGTATAGACCGGAATTCCGGGTGTTACCGGATAAAATCCCAGTGATGAAAATACCACAAAAGCTGACATGCCGCCACCGTCTTCATCCCCGGGTATTCCAAAAATATTGTCCTTGAACCATACGTCAAGTAAAAAGCGAATCCGTTTTTGAGTTTTCCATGGAGCTCCGGCATAATTATATAAATATGGTATATGAAAACTTGGCTCATTACCCATGGAGAATTGTCCCACTAATCCCGTTGCGTCGGGAAATTTAGCCCAGAAATGATATTTTGTCCGCCCCAGGCCTTCCTTGAAAAGCTGGTCAAGATTTTTTATAAATTTTTTACGTCCGCCCATAAGTTCTATAAGGTCTTGTATATTGTGCTGTACCTGCCATGCATAAGTATATCCGTTATTTTCGTCGTAATAATCCCTGCCACCGGGTCCACCGTCAAATTTAGGATCAATATCAATCCATTGCCCTTCTGAATTCTTTGGCCACATTAAATGTTTTTCAGGATGGTACAAATTGCGATAATTTTTCGATTGCTCAATGAAATATTTGTAATCTGCGGTATGTCCCAGATCTTTTGCCAACTGTGCGAGAGCCCAATCATCGTAACTGTGTGCCAGCGTTATAGCAACACTTTGTCTTTTTTCAAAGCTGTGCACCTCTTCCACTGTTTCTTTTTCTCCGGTATTCAATGCAGGGAAATAACCTTTTTCACGGTAAAATGAATCAAGAATTGTTTTTGGCCCGTTACGCCAGGGAAGCATTGTTGCATCCATTGCGTTCTTCTTCATACCTTCATAGGCTTTTGCAATTTCATAATCACGTATATTTTTTCTCCACGCGTCCAGGAAAACGATTGTAGAATGAAATCCATGCATAGCCGGGTTATCTTTATATAGAAGCGGAAACTGAGGCATCCAGCCGCTTTGCTCATACATTTTCACATAAGAGTGAAGCATGTCAGCTTCCTTTTCCGGATCAAGGATGATTCTGAGCGGGTGATGTGCCAGGTAAGTATCCCATACCCAGTCATCAACATAAAAATCCCGATCCGATTCATGCACCGTGTGGTCATATGCACTGTAATATCTACCATATTCATTAATATTTACCATACGTTCGTATGTCCTGTACAAGGCCGTAAAGAAAGTCCTTTTTTGAGCATCAGTTCCGCCCTTTACCTGTACCTTGTTTAATACCTGTCCCCATATTTTTTCCCCGTCATCCTTAATTGTTTCAAAATTCCATCCGGGAATTTCATTTTCAAGATTTATTTTGGCCTGCTCATGGCTGATGAAAGAAATAGCATATTTAAATTCAAAAAGGGTATCATCATTTTCGGTGAAGTCAATCCAAAGCACAGAATTAGAATTTATTTCTGAAGGGACATTTTTAAAAAATCCATTTTTATTGAAAACACCGTATAAGTATGCTTTCATACCTGAAAATTCTTCGGTCCCTAAAAAAATTTTTTCTGAAATAATCTTCCATGAGCCTGCATTTACGAGATGAAATTTTAACCTTTTATCAGCATTTTCAGGAAAAGAGAATCTGAAGTAGCCGGATTTTTTACAAGGAGCAAATTCAGTTTTAATATTTTCATTCGTAAAAAAGGTTGAATAATAATAAGGACGTACAGTTTCAAGATCATGATCATATGTTTGGCGTTCACTCCATGTTTTTTTTACAGGGTTACCTGTTCCCGGGAGGACGCCGAATAAGGGGGGCTGGCGGTGTGATGATATTGTCAGGGGAAAATAACTTATCTGATCGTCAAGATAATCATTACGAACAGGGTACATGCGTATTACCTGGTTGGGCAATTGAACAGTAGGCCTGGTTGGTTGAAGTAAATGTTCCACTCCGCCAATATGAGGGTCTACAAAGTCCAGATTATTAACATTTTGAACTTCTGGCTGACAGCCATCTATAAGTGTAACAAAAATAAATGCTGTCAGAATTTTTAAAATATTAGAATTCATGTTTTACTTTTTATTTTTTAAGGTTATAATATTGAATCCGCTCCAAATAGTAAATTTTGTCACTAAATCATATAAACAATTAATAAATATTGATTTAATACATTGATATACAATAATTTATGTTCTAAAATTATTTTGATATTTATAATATTTTCTTCTCTTACCACTTTACGGGAAAAATTGAATATTGATTTACAAATTTATAAATTCATTATGATTAATGTGATTTATATTTTATCTTTATATATAATCTAAATATCTAAAGTGGAATTGGAACATATCTTCATTTTAGATTTTTATTTTAAATATTGAGTGCATTCAAAATAGTATTTTTCATCATCAAATTTCAAAAAAAGTAATTAAACAAAATTGAACGCACTCCCAAAAGTATATTTTATCATCATATTTTAATAAAAAGTAATTGAGCATGAATTTAAAAATATTGATATTCAAATATTTACATTTTTTATCAATATGACATTTTTGAGATATTTTTATTTTTAGACTTTTCGGAGTCAATATTATTATGAATTTGTAAAAGGCATACAATGAAGAAATATTATTTCCTTATAGTTAGTGTGTATTTCTTTTTTATATTAGGTATTATTCACGTATTTGCCGTCAGTACTGTAAAATCGGTATACCTTGATGTGCCTTTCAGGCAGGATTACAGTATTAAATATTTTTTCAATCAATCTGGTGTGTCACTCAAAAAAGTTGGAGCCGACCGCAACGGGAAAATTCAGGTGCTGTCATCCCTAGGACTTCTTCATCCTTATGGGGGAGCTTTTCTGTATCCCGGTACTTTGGAAACAGACAATACATACCGTCCTTTGGCCCGGGAAAATATTTCCGGTCTTTTGGTATACAAAGATCAGTTTGTTTATCTCGATGAAGAGGCAGTTTTAGCCAATGCCTGGTCAGGGAAACTTCATTTAAAGCATCAGATGACTGAAGCAAAGATTTTTGCAGGCGGAAACGATTTTGTGTTTCTTATTTCTGACAGTCAATTACTTAAATGCATAAATACTTCAGGGTTATTATGGAAGGAAGAGTTTTCTGAAAAGGTAATAGACATGAAATTTTACCCTGAAGATAAATTATTCAGGATTTTGACACCAACATCCCTCAGCTCTTTTTCGGCAGAATCGGGTAAGTTGGAAAAGATATTCGAGGGAACCGGATTTACAGCTTTTGATATAATTCCTTATAGTGACAAAACCATTATTGGCACAAGGGATGGATATATTGAAATTGATAATATTACCGGAAATCAGTCAGTAGGTATAAGGAGAGATTTGCCCTGTACTGAAATTTCTGTTGTAAGAGAAGTAAATGATAAGGCGTGGTTTGGTTCTGCACAGGGTGCTTTCATGTTGAGAGATGACGGTAAGTTCAATTATTATTACGGAGAACGCTGGCTTCCCGGGAATCAGGTAATTGATATTGCAGAGGGACCTGATGGTTCGGTTCTGATATTGACGGATAAAGGTTTGGGACAAATATGTTTCAGGGAAATGACCCTGAAAGAAAAGGCTGATATTTTTGAAAAACAGGTACGTCTTCGTCACATTCGTTACGGTTTTAACGCTTCGCTTAGCGGAATGAACGGTGGTAACCTGTCGACAGGATATTTAAGTGATTCCGACAATGATGGCCTCTGGACTGCCATGTATCTTGGCAGTCAGATTTTCAGATATGCAGTTACAAAGTCGGATGAAGCTTTAAAGAATTGCATCAGTTCACTTGCTGCCATAGAGCGTTTGTATACGATAAATCCTGTTGAAGGCCTTCCGTCCCGTTCATTTGAGAGAAGCGGATTTATTGAAGTACTTTCCAATCCTGAACGATGGCAGCATTCCTCTGATCCTGAATGGGACTGGAAGGCCACCACAAGCAGTGATGAAGCTATAGGTCATATTTTTGTTCTGGGGGCTATGGCTGAACTTATAGATGTGGATTCCTTGCGCACTAAGGCAGTAACCCTGATTGATAAATTAATGCAGCATGTCGTGGATAATGATCTGTATTTGGTGGACTATGATGGAAAACCAACTATGTGGGGAAGATGGAATCCCGAGTATGTTAATGCCCGTCCTGCTATGGTTGGCGACCGGAAACTAAACAGTTCCAATATTATTTCAATGTTGCAAACAGCGTATCATTTCACAGGTAAAGAAATATACAGGAATAAAGTTTTTGAACTGATATATGAACATGGGTACCTGGAAAATCTGATGCGTCCTATGGCGGAAATCGGAAGAGCACCTGAAGATGCTGACGACTGGAGCAGGATGTTGTCAGGATCATGGAACCACTCTGATGATGAAATGTATTTTCTCGGTTACTGGGGGCTCTACCGATATGCATTTAATGATTCTCTTCAGGCTATGTACAGAAAGAGTATAATAGATCACTGGCAAATTGAACGTCCTGAAAGAGATGGATTGTGGAATTTATTTACTGCGATGGTTAGCAATGAATTTGATCTCGACAATGCCATATGGTACCTGCAGGAACACCCGCTTGATCTGATACAGTGGAATATTAGGAATAGTCACCGTAAAGACATTGAATTAATTGGAGAGAATTTCAGAGACCAGACAATTGCAGAGGTACTGCCTCCCGATGAGCGACCTGTGCAGCGCCATAATACAAATATGTTCCGGCTCGACAGGACAGGGAGTAACGGGACTTCAGAATTTAGTGCAGGAGATATCTGGCTGCTGCCATACTGGCTGGGGAGATTCCTCGGAGTTATCAAAGATTAAATTATTTTAAAATACAATCATGAAGAAATTTATCATCCTTCTATTATTAGTAAAGACCTGTCTGGCTGATTGCCGGCATTTTTTTATTCTATCAATTTTATTCACGCTACCATTAATGTCGTATACACAATTGAATTCACCGAATTCATTTCATTTTGAATATATTTTCCCTGAACAGGAGAAACATGTTCATAGCAGTTGTATTTTGGAATTGCCAAATGGCGATTTGCTCTGCTGCTGGTTTGAAGGTTCGGGAGAGCGCACTGCTAATGATGTTTTAATTAAAGGGGCAAGATTAAAAAAAGGTCAAACCGGATGGAGCCACCCATTTTTAATGGCCGATACGCCGGGTAATCCCGATTGCAATCCTGTGCTTTTCCTTGATGAAAAAGAACGGTTGCATTTGACATGGATTGCTGTTGTTGCCAACCGGTGGGAATCATCATTGCTCAGAACTCGCATTTCTACAGATTATATGAGAGAGGGTCCGCCCCGTTGGGATTGGCAGGACCTTATACTTTTAAAACCGGAAGATGAATTTCCTAAAGCGATTGAGCAAGGTTTCAGAAAAATGGATCCACCTTCTTTAGCTTGGGCAGAATATGCGCCCAGATATGAAAAGATGATCATTGAGGCAGCCAAAGATCCTGTTAAACGTGAAGTTGGCTGGATGGGACGTATAAAGCCGTTGACTTTACCTGAAGGAAGAATGCTTTTACCTCTTTATTCCGACGGTTTTAATGTTTCTCTGGTGGCGATTTCAGATGATGGTGGAGATCTGTGGAAGCCAAGTCTGCCAATTGTCGGACGAGGAAACATTCAGCCTGCCCTGCTGCTTAAAAATGACGGTACTATTATGGCTTATATGCGTGATAATGGTGGTGCACCAGGCAGAATCATACGGAGCAGTTCGCATGATAATGGTTATACATGGAATATATCAAAGAAGACAGATATTCCCAATCCGGGTTCCAGTGTGGAAGCATTTGCTTTGAATGACGGCCAATGGCTGATGGTTTGCAATGACCTTGAAGACGGCAGATACCGGTTGTCAGTTTACCTTTCTGAAGATGAGGGAGCTACATGGAAAAGAAGAAGATACCTCGAATATGTTCCCAAAGGGGAGGGGAGTTTTTCGTATCCTTCTGCTGTTCAAACCAGAGACGGTTTGGTTCACCTGACTTATTCTCATCATACTACTAAAGGAAAAACCATAAAACATGTTTCGTTTCACCCTTCATGGGTTAAAATTTCTGATGCAGGCAAAACAAATGCTGAAAAACTGGGATTTCCCAGCGGTAAGAAAGTACTGCTGATGCATATGGATGATCTGGGAATGTGTGCCGAGGCCAACGAGGCAGGAAAGCATTATATAGAAAATGAATTGATTATGTCCGGTGCAGTTATGATGCCATGTCCTTTCGCAGGAGAATTCATTGAATGGGTGAAATCACAGCCCCAGGCAGACATAGGGGTTCATCTGACGCTGACAAGTGAATGGAAAGATTATCGGTGGGGACCTGTGACAGAGGATTCCAAGGTGCCGGGACTAATTGATCCTGATGGCAAAATGTGGCATGATGTGCCCGAAGTAGTTATGAATGCTACTCCACAGGAAGTTGACACTGAAATACGAACACAAATTGATATGATATTGGATATGGGACTCACACCTACTCATATCGATACACATATGGGAACACTGTATGGTTCTTACGATTTTTTGAAGGTTTTTCTGAAGGTTGCTGAAGAATATAAAATTCCTGCCAACGCAATTGATTTGTCTAATCCTGATGTCGCAGCTGTATACATGAAGGAAGGCTATCCTGTTAATAAACAAGTTATCAGTTTACTTAATGATTATGCGCTTCCAAGACTCGATAATTTTGGAAGCGTACCCCGGGGAAAAACCTATCAGGAAAAAAAGGACAATTTTTTCAAGCTGGTAGAATCTTTAGACTCTGGCCTTACCGAGATTATTTTTCATCCTTCTGTTGAAACTGAAAATCTCAAGACCATTACAGGCTCATGGCAACAAAGGGTTTGGGAAGCAAAAATGTTTGAAGATCCTGAGGTGATCAGCTTCTTTGAGGAAAACGATATTATAATTACAACATGGCGTGAGATCATGGAACGGTTTGGAAGCAAACAGTAACCTGAAATTTTTTGTATTACTTTGACCTTCACAGTTGGAAGAATCTGGTTCAATATTATCTTATAAAATTATTAACAGTAATAATGAATCTTTCATGAAAAAAGTCTTATTTATTTTTTTAATGATACTGATCCTTTTGGTAGTCAGTATCGCGATTTTGTTTTTTGTTAATATGAAAGACCGGCATCCGGGGTATAAGGCAGATATGGAGATAATAAGCAACAGATCGGGAAGATTGAATGCCGGATTTGCTGCTGTCAGCATCACTCCGGAAGTGCCTGACAGGTGGACAGATAAGAATAACGATGCAAAGTATGATCCGGCTGATGGTGATACCTATACTGACAGGAACGGGAATGGAAAGTTTGATGCGGTCTGGATAGCCGGATTTAGTAATAAGAGAGCAGCCAATGGAGTTCATGACGATATCTGGGCCAGAGCAATGATAATTGATGACGGGAAAACAAGATTAGCCATTGTAATTCTTGATGCAATAGGTTTCATGCATGATGATATTGTTGACGTAAGAAAAATGATAAGGGATGACCTTGGTATAACCTACACCATAATAGCCTCGACTCATACTCACGAAGGGCCAGATCTATTGGGAATGTGGGGAAGATCTTATATTAGAAGCGGTGTTGACGGGGAATATCTGAAGTATGTCAAGAACCGGATTATCGAGTCGATACAAACTGCTGTTGAAAATATTTGTCCGGTAAGGTTTGAGATTTCGGAAGATATGACCGGTGCAATTTCACTTGTTAAGGATACCCGTGAACCAGAAGTTTTTGATTCGGGGTTGCGGATTATAAGGGCAGTTGACAAAAATAAAGATCAAACCCTGGGTTCTCTGATAGCATGGGGAAATCATCCGGAAACCCTTTGGAGCGAAAATTTATTGATTTCTTCCGATTTCCCTCATTTTGTCCGTGAGGGAGTCGAGAGAGGCGTATTCAGTGGTGACAGTCTAGTGAAACCCGGTGTTGGGGGAGTTGCTGTTTATCTTAATGGTGCAATTGGCGGATTAATGACCACTCACCCAAGTCTTGCAGTTAAAGATCCTTTTTCGGAGAAGGAAATTAAGGACGCTACGTTTGAAAAAACATCTTTACAGGGAGATCATCTTTCTCTGTTGGTCCTGGAAGCAATGGAAAATCCGGTTGAAAAAATTGATTCTGCAGCGATATCTTTAATTGTTCGCACTATTTCATTACCGGTGGATAATACTCTTTTTAAGCTGGCAACCGCTCTTGGAGTCATGGACAGGGGTACTTCCGGCTGGATGAAAGTCCGTACCGAACTTGCAGTATTCCGTATTGGTTCCCTTACATTCGTTACTCTTCCGGGAGAAATATATCCTGAAATTATCAATGGCGGAATCGAAGCTCCCGAAGGCAGAGATTTTAATGTTGAGCCTCTGGAGATTCCTCCGGTAAGAGAGATGATGTCTGGCAAATATAAATTTGTAATCGGCCTGGCAAATGATGAGATCGGATATATTATTCCTAAGAGTCAGTGGGATGTGAAATCTCCATACACATATAGGAGAAAAGACTCTCCCTATGGTGAGGAAAATTCACTGGGACCCGAGACAGCTCCGGTTATTCATGCAAATTTAAAGAAAATGCTGGAAATATTTAAATATCAATAGAGTAACTATAAATATAATAACCACTTATTCACTCTGGTAAGAGACAGTATTTATCCAGCTGCTATTGAAGATGTCTCTGATGCAGTAGAATGGTTATTCGGTAATAGTAAAAAATATGGTTATGATCCCGGCCGGATTGCACTGATAGGTGGTTCGGCCGGTGCACATTTATCAATGTTGGCTGGCTATGGATGGAATGAATTTTCCGGGCAAAATGAAAACCTTGAAACACTAGAAGAGAGACGCCGGATCAAAGCGGTAGTTGACATATATGGCCCGGTCGACTTAACTACCGATTATGTCAGATCGCAGTCCCTGGTTGCCGGTTTTATCAATGACCGTCACTGTGACTTCATTATCTCCTGTCATCTCACAGTCAAAATCCATGGGATCAACTATAACAGTGTCAACACCACATATATCTCCATAGTCAGTAACAACCATTTCCATAGTTAAATGTGCTATCCCGTTTTCATCAAGTACCAATGAAGTGTCC